>JBEEGD010000573.1:0-13663 GCA_041166685.1 Acidimicrobiaceae bacterium
ATGATGCCGTGGATCTCCGCGGGCAAGCAGTCCGTCTCCGAGGTCAGCGGCGGCGCCGACGTCTAACCCGTTTGAACTCGGGGTGGCGAGCGGGGCTATAGCCCCGCCAGCCACCCCAAGTTCGGACAGGGTGCGGTTGATCGCGGGAGCAAAGGAGCACCAACGGAGCGCATGGTGGGGAATGCGGTTCCAGTTGCGTCGGGCTCGGACCTGTTGGCCAGAGCTGCGGCCGGGGAGGTCGAGGCGGCGCGCGAGTTGCTCGCGGAGGTCGGCGCCGTGCTGTACGGCTTCGTGTTTGCGCGTGTGGGCGGCAACGCGACCGCTGCGGAGGACTTGAGCCAGGAGACCCTGCTCGAGGCTTGCCGTTCTGCCCACACCTACCGAGGCGATGCCAGCCTCTCCACGTGGATGTGTGCGATCGCCCGCAACCGCATTGCTCGCTACTACGAGAAGGAACGGCGGCAGGAAGTGGCGCGCGCCGGGCTGACGGTGGTCTCGGACGATGAGCCCGGCGACCGAGACTTCGCGGACTTCGAGGACCGAGACGAGGTGATCCGCGCACTCGGTCGCCTGTCCGTGTCACACCGGCAGGTGCTTGTCCTGAAGTATCTCGACGGCCTGTCGGTCGCGGAGATCGGTGAGCAACTCGGACGGTCGACCGTGCAGGTGCAGTCGTTGCTCCAGCGAGCGCGTGGTGCGCTCCGTCGCGAGATCGACGGGCAATCGTGATCGAAGGGATCGACGGGCCACGGCCTCTACCTCCCGACCTGCGCGCTCGCCTCGAGGCGGCGATCGTCGCGGGCGCGGGACCGCTGGCTGGGCTCGACGGACCGCGCGACATGCCAACTGCGACGCGCGCTCGCCTCGAATCTGCGCTCGCGGTCACTCACCCGAAGCGGCGCACGATCGGCGGCACCCGCATCGCGGCCGCGGCTGCGGTGATCGTGTTGCTCGCAGGTGTCGCGGCGGTCGCCGCCCACGACGACCGCAAGCCCATCATCGCCGCCCGGGGGCGTGGATCCGAGGTCGCGGCCGCGACGACGACCACGACGTCCACAACGTCGACGACGACTCCGGCACTGATCGGTCCGCTGGCGTCATCGAAGCCAGTGATCGTGACGCTCGAGTTCAAGGACACCTGCGGAGAACTACTCGACTATCTGAAGGCCAACGCCAACGACAAGGTCACGGCGTACGGGCTGGGCCAGCGCGCCTACGCGGTAGGTGGTGGAGCAGGGGTCGCTGCCGGCCCGGCGGGCCCGGGGGATACGGCGGGCGCGGGTGGCGCGTCTTCGGCTCCGCAAGCTTCGACGACCAACAATCAAGAGCAGGGCGTCGACGAGCCGGACATGGTGCAGAACGACGGTCGCTACATCTACGTGATGAACGGCGGCATCGTCCGGGTTGTTGACGCCGGCGTGAGCCCGCCGCAGCTCGTTGCATCCCTCACGACCAACACCTCCGCCACCATGTTCCTGGCAGGGAATCGACTCCTGCTGTTCGGCGCCGGATCCGTCGCCGCCGACCAGGCGACCCCGTACGGCCGTGGCACGACCACTGTGACGTCCATCGATGTGTCGGACCCGACCACCCCTTCGATCGCCGAGCAATTCCAACTGGATGGCGCGTTCGTGTCCGCACGACTGGTCGATGGGCTCGCCAGGGTCGTCGTGTCGAGCTCGGAAACCCTGCCCTTCCTCTATCCGTCCGACCCGTCACCCGAGGCCAACGATGCCGCACTTGCGCACAACCGCGGAGTCGTGAACGACTCCGTCATCACGCAGTGGATCGGCGATCGTCCCTGTTCGTCGGTCGGGCTTCCGACCGAGTTCTCCGGTTTCGACATGACGACCGTGTACACGATCGATCCCAAAGCGCCCGACGCATCGAGATCGGCCGGCGTGATCGCCGGCAGCGAGATGGTCTACGCGTCGACGACGAGCCTGTTCGTGACGTCGATGCGCTGGGATGCATGGCAAGTCCCCATCGCAGATGGCGCGCCTCCGCAAGACGTACATACGCAAGTCCACCAATTCGACATCTCGGGTCGCGGGAGTCCGAGGTATGTGGCATCGGGACAGGTCGACGGCTACCTCCTGAACCAGTACTCGTTCTCCGAGCGCAACGGAAACCTTCGGATCGCGACCACGAACCATCCAACGTGGCAACAGGGCGCAGCCAGCAGCGAGAGCGCAGTCACCGTGTTGGCTTTACGCGACGGGATACTCCAACCGATCGGCGCGGTGGGTGGGCTGGGGGCCGGCCAGACGATCCAGGGAGTGCGGTTCGTCGATGACCTGGGGTTCGTCGTGACGTTCCTGCGCACGGATCCGCTGTACGTCATCGACCTCGGTGACCCGACGAACCCGACGGTGCGGGGTGCGCTCGAGGTGACCGGCTACTCCGCGTACCTGCATCCGATCGAAGAGGGCTTCCTCGTCGGCGTCGGCCAGTCAGCCGACGACTCCGGACGCACAACCGGCGAGCAGGTGTCGGTGTACGACGTACGCAACCTCGACCAGCCCGCGCTCGTCGGCCGGGTCGAGATGCCGGACGCGTACTCGTCCGCCGATTACGACCCGCACGCGTGCCTGTACTGGGCTCCACGCGCGCTGACCGTGATACCGATCCAGGGGAGTGACCCCGCGAGCGGCGACGCGGTCGTGCTGCAGACGAGCAGCAGCGGCGTCGTCGAGGTTGGCCGTGTGCACCGGCCCCGTGACTCTCAGTACGGCGTCTCGGGGAGCGACCGGTCGCTGGTGATCGGCGACACGCTCTTCACGATCTCCTACGCCGGTGTGCAAGCCACGAACCTCGACACGCTCGGCGACGCCGGCTGGGCGCCGTTCCCTCCCGGCTGAGGACCTACATCGTCTCCGCAAAACTGACGTCGCCCGAGCCGCGCAGCACGTTCTTCAAGAGCTTGCCCGACGCGTTGCGCGGCAGCTTTTCTTCGCGGATCTCGACGTACGCCGGCACCTTGAAGCCGGCGAGGGTCTCGCGTACCCACTGGCGGACCTCGTCCTCGGTGATCGTGTGCCCGGGCTCGACCTGCACCACTGCCTTGACCTCTTCACCGAGTTCCGGGTGCGCGACGCCGATCACGGCCGCATCGGCAATGGACGGGTGCTCGACGAGACGGTTCTCGATCTCGACGCAGTAGATGTTCTCGCCGCCCCGGATGATCATGTCCTTCTTGCGATCGGTGATGTAGAGGAACCCGTCCTCGTCGACGTAACCGATGTCGCCGGTGTAGAGCCAGCCGTCGCGCACGGTTTCGGCGGTGGCCTCGGGCTTGTTCCAGTACCCGGCCATGATGAGCGGCCCGTACATCGTGACCTCACCGGTCTGGCCCGTCGGCACCTCGTTGCCGTTGGCGTCGCGGATCTCGAGCTCGAGCGTGGGCACCGGTGGACCGACCGACGTCGGCTTGTCGATCGCGTCCTGACCGCCGATGGCGGTGGCCACCGACGACGATTCGGTGAGTCCGTAGGCGTTGGTGGTCGTCTTCACGTTGGGGAACGTCTCGCGGATCTTGCGTTGCAGCTCGTCGGCGGACGGCGATCCACCGAACGCGACGCTCACCACGGTCGATGTGTCGTAGTCGTGACGGGACGGGTCTTCGCACACTCGCCACACCATCGTGGGCACCGTCGCCCAGATGGTGACACCGTGGTCCTGGATCAACTCGAGGGCCTTCTTCGGCTCGAACCGACCCTCGATCATGATCAGCTTCAAGCCCGCGAGCAGCCCGACGACGAGCGTCGAGTGACAGCCGGATACATGGAACAGCGGCGACGTGAACAGCGCGACGGACTGACCGGCTCCTTGTGGGAACGCTGCGCTGTTGGTCATCGATCCGGCGACGCCGTTGTAGATGGTGTTCTGGAGGTTGGAGATCATGCTGCGGTGTGTGCTGATCGCGCCCTTGGGCCGGCCGGTCGTACCGCTCGTGTAGAAGATGACGGCGTGATCGTCCTCGTCGATCGCTACGTCCGGCAGCGTTTCCGACGGTGCGGACGTCAACTCGTCGAATCGGTGCAACCGCTTGTCGTCTCCAAAGTCGCTCGGATCGGCGTCGATGAGGAACACGTATTCGAGGTCTGGACATTCATCGAGATGTTCGGCGACACGCTCGAACCGCTTGGCGTCCGCCACCAATACCCGCGCGCCGGAGTCCTGCAGCCCGTAGATGACCTCATCGGTGGTCCACCATCCATTGAGGCCCACGAGGATGGCGCCGATGTTGACCGTTCCCCAGAAGCTGAGGCACCACTCGGGGTTGTTCTGGCTGAGGACGGCGACACGATCGCCATGCCCGATGCCTTGAGCCAACAGGCCAGCGCTCACCGAGTTGGCGAGCGAGACGAAGTCCCGAAACGAGACCTCGCGGTCGCCATAGACGATGAACGTCTGGTCGCCCCTCGCGGCTCCGATGTCGCAGATCTGGCGCAGCGCCTTCATGCGGTCCTTGTAGACCTGCATGGGCCGACCCCGTACGTCTTCGGTGACGACCTCGAAGGGTCCCCCTGGTCCGGTGAGTTGAGCTTTGACTTCGGCGGCGCTCGGCATCGCCCGGCATTCTGTCAAGCGTGACCCGAGACGTTCGACTCGTGCTCTGCACTCCCGATGGAGAAGTGCTCGGCGCGCTCCCGCGCTTCGCGGTCGCGACGCCCTGGTGGATGGAGGTCGCGCTCGTCATCGAGGGAGCCCGTCAACGCTTCGGTGTCGACGTGACGATCGTGCGCATCTTGGAGACTGGAGACCCCTGGCCACCTCACGGTGGAGCAGTCACGTATCTCGCGGAAACATCGCGCCCACCAACGAACCTCGAGGCGGCGACGGTTGACATGACGGACCATCCGGCCCGGGCGCGGTGGGCCCGGCCCGGTGGGGTCGCCGAACTGGTGGCATGGGCAGACCAACACCTCACGCGCAGCGGCGAACCCCAACAGCTGCGGACGTGGAACCTCTCGCTCGTCGTGCGGCTCCCGACGACAACCGGATGGGCGTGGCTGAAAGCCGTCCCGCCGTTCATGGCTCACGAAGGCGCGGTCATCGAAGCCGTCGGTTCAATCGGACCGAGGCTGCTCGCCCGCGCCGACGGTGTCGTCTTGCTCGACGACGTGCCCGGCGAAGATCAATACGACGCGCCAGCCGGCGTGTGCGCCGAGATGGTCCGGCGATGGGTAAAGGTCCAGTCGACGTCGCCGATCGGTCTCGTGCCCGGCCTGCCCGACTGGCGGCCGGCGTCCTTCATCCCGATGATCGACCGCCTGGTTGATCGTCCTGAGCTCGAAGCGCTCGTCGCCGACCTACCCCGGCGTTTCGACGCGCTCGATGGGTGTGGGTTGCCGGACACGTTGGTTCATGGCGACTTTCACGCCGGCAACTGGCGGGGGGACACGCTCCTCGACTGGGGTGACAGCGGCATCGGTCATCCACTCCTTGATCAGCCGGCGTTCCTTCACGGCAACTTGATGGACGACGAGAAGCGGACGGCCGCGCGTGTGGCCTGGCGCGACGCGTGGCACGACGCTCGACCGGGCTCAGACCCAGATCGTGCAGCTGAGCTCATCGCCCCGATCGCGGCGTTGCGTGCGGCGCACATCTTCCGGGTCTTCCTCGACAACATCGAGCCCGACGAGCACTGCTACCACCGGCACGACACCGAAGACTGGCTTCAACGAGCCATCGCCCTCGCCACATAGGCAAATCCCACTCAGAGATACACGGTTTTGTGTATCTCTGAGTGGGATTTCGTACGGTCTAGCGGCGCTCGACCACGTAGTCGATGCACTTTGTGAGGGACGCGACGTCGTCGGGTTCGATGGCGGGGAACAGGGCGATGCGCAATTGGTTACGGCCCAGCTTGCGGTACGAGTCGGTGTCGACGATGCCGTTGCGGCGCAACACCGCCGAGATCGTGTTCGCATCGATCGACGCGTCGAAGTCGATGGTGGCCACGACGTGGCTGCGGTCGGCCGGATCGACGACGAAGGGCGTCGCGAAGCTCGACGCTTCAGCCCAGCCGTAGATCGTCTTGGCTGAGCGGTCGCAGCGCGACGCGGCCCACTCGAGCCCGCCGTTGCCGTTGATCCAATCGACCTGCTGCGCAGCCAGGAAGATCGTGGCCAGCGCGGGTGTGTTGTACGTCTGGTCGAGCCGGCTGTTGTCGAGCGCGATCTTCAGGTCGAGCGACGGCGGAATCCAGCGGTCGGATGCCGCGATCTGCTCGATGCGCTCGATCGCCCGGGGCGACACCGTCGCGAGCCACAGTCCGCCGTCGGAGCCGAGGCCCTTCTGCGGCGCGAAGTAGTAGACGTCGGTTTGGCTGGCGTCGAAGCGCAACCCGCCCGCACCGGAGGTTGCATCGACGAGGACGAGCTGATCGTCGGTCGCGCCGTCAGGGCGCTGCAGCACCATCGACACGCCGGTCGAGGTTTCGTTGTGCGTCAACGCGTACGCATCCACCTCGGCGTCGGCGACGGCCAACGGATGGGTGCCGGGCTCCGAGACGATGACCGACGGCGGCTCGAGGAAGGGGGCAGCCGAGACTGCCGCCGCGAACTTCGAGCTGAACTCGCCGAAGCTCAGGTGCTGGCTGCGCCGCTCGATGAGCCCGAACGTGGAGGCGTCCCAGAACGCGGTGGTGCCGCCGTTGCCGAGAATGACCTCGTAGCCGTCGGGCAGGTTGAGCAGCTCGGCCAAGCCATTGCGCAGCGCACCGACCATGAATCGGACCGTCGCCTGACGGTGGCTGGTGCCGAGGTACTCCGTCGCCGACTTGGCCAGCGCTTCGACGGCTTCCGTCCGGACCTTGGAGGGTCCGGACCCGAAGCGCCCATCATGGGGAAGGAGTTCTGCCGGAATGGCAATGTCGTCGCGGGCTGGGCTCATCACCTGCAACTATCGCGTGCAATGAGTGCGATCTCGAAGCGCATAGCAGCCATCGCACCGTCGGCCACGCTGGCGGTGGACGCGAAGGCCAAGGCCCTCAAGGCGGCGGGCGAGCCGGTCATCGGTTTCGGGGCCGGGGAGCCCGACTTCCCGACGCCGGCTCACATCGTCGAGGCCGCGGCGGCGGCGTGCCGCGATCCGAAGAACCACAAGTACAGCCCGGTTCCAGGCCTGCCCGAGCTGCGCGAGGCCATCGCGGCCAAGACCGCGCGCGATTCGGGTTACGAGATCTCGGCGTCGCAGGTGCTGGTCACCAACGGTGGCAAGCACGCCGTGTACAACACCCTGCTGACGTTGCTCGACGACGGCGACGAGGCGCTGCTCCCTGCGCCCTACTGGACGACGTACCCAGAACCGATCCGGCTGGCCGGCGCGACACCGGTCGTGCTCCAGACGACCGAGCAGACGGGGTTCAAGGTCACGGTCGACCAACTCGAGGCCGCGCGCACGCCGCGCACCAAGCTGCTGGTGTTCGTGTCGCCGTCCAACCCGTCGGGCGCGGTGTATTCGCGCGACGACGTCGAGGCCATCGGTCGCTGGGCTCTGGAGCACGGAATTTGGGTGGTCACCGACGAGATCTACGAACACCTCACCTTCGGCGACCATCGCTTTCACTCGATGCCGGTCCTCGTACCTGAGCTCGCCGATCGCTGCGTCGTGCTGAATGGTGTCGCCAAGACGTATGCGATGACGGGCTGGCGCGTCGGCTGGATGATCGGCCGATCCGACGTGATCGCCGCGGCGACGAACTTGCAGTCACATTCCACGTCGAATGTGTCGAACGTGTCGCAGCACGCGGCGTTGGCCGCGGTGTCCGGCCCGCTCGATGCCGTGGTCGAGATGCGGTCCGCCTTCGAACGCCGCGCCGCAACCGCCTACAAGATGCTCAACGGCATCCCTGGCGTCACCTGCGTCGAGCCGGAAGGGGCGTTCTACGCCTACCCCAACCTCACCGGTCTGCTCGGCCGCGAGATCGCCGGCCGCAAGGCCGAGACAACCATTGAGCTGGCTGAGCTGCTCCTCGACGAGGCGAAGGTCGCCATCGTGCCCGGCGAGGCGTTCGGTACCCCGGGTTATGCCCGGCTGTCGTTCGCCTTGGGCGACGACGACCTCGGCGAAGGCTTGCGGCGCATCGCCGAGATCGTCGGTTAGTCACTCGCCGGTCGAAGGATCGATCACCGCGCTGACGACGGTGACCTTGTTGGCGGGAAACCCGCCGCAACGAGCGTGCTCGAGGATGAGGTCTTCGTCGGGGGCGACGTAGACGCAGTAGATCTTGTCCTCGGCCACGTAGCTCTGCAGCCAGCGGATCTCGGGCCCGAGGGTGCTCAGCACCTTGTTCGATGTAGCCGAGATGTCGTGCAGTTCGTCAGCGGAGAGCTTTCCCGCACCCGGCAAGTCGCGCTCGATCACGTACTTCGGCATCGTTCCACCCCAGTTCTCATACCAACAGTATGGACTTTCCATACCGTCGGTATGACCATTGCATACCTATGGTATGTTGTCAAGAGACATGGCGACCACACAGAAAGAACTCCGTCCAGCCCTGGCGGCGAAGGCTGAGGCCACTCGGCGGAAGCTGATCGCCGCGGCTCGAAAGCTGTTCGGCAAGAAGGGCTACGCCGCAACCTCTGTCGACGAGGTCGTACGCGCTGCGGGAGTCACCAAGGGAGCGCTGTACCACCACTTCCGAGACAAGGACGACCTCTTCCATGCCGTCGTGGAGCAGGTGAAGGTGGACGTGACTGCGGCTGCGGCCGACTCGTTCTTCGACGAGTCGTCGGGGGACGATCCGTTGCAGCGTGTGCATCGGCTCTGCAGCGCAATGATCGATGCCCACCTCGATCCAGCGGTGCAACGCATCACCATCGTCGATGCCCGCGCGGTCTTCGATGCGCCGACCCGCCGCGATCTCGACGCGCGCTACGAGGTGTCATTGCTGCGGGGTGCATTTCGCAGTGCAATGCGTTCGGGAGCCATCGAGCGACAACCGCTGGTTCCACTCGCGCACGTCGTTGCCGGCGCGCTGGTCGAGGCCTGTGCCCTCATCGCCGAAGCGGACGACAAGGACACGGCCCGTTCCGAGGTCACCGCGGTCTTGACCCGATTGCTTGACGGGCTTCGCCCGCGCACCTGACAAGATCCCGCAATGGCCCGCGTGCTCGTCACCGAGGAGATTGCCGAGGGCGGTCTCGATCGTCTGCGTAACGACGGGCACGAGGTCGACGTTCGCCTCGACCTCACACCCGAGATGTTGCTCGGCGCCCTGAAGGGCGCCCACGGGTTGATCATCCGATCGGCGACCAAGGTCACTGAGGAGGTCATCGACGCGGGCGCCGACCTCGTCGTGATCGGCCGCGCGGGCATCGGGCTCGACAACGTCGACGTCGATCACGCCACCAAGCGAGGCGTGATGGTCGTGAATGCCCCTCAATCCAACATCCTCTCGGCCGCCGAGCAGACGATGGCATTGCTCCTCGCGCAAGCTCGCAACATCCCCCAGGCCCATGCCGCGCTCACGGCTGGGCGTTGGGAACGCAGCCGGTGGGAGGGTGTGGAGCTCGCGGACAAGACGCTCGGGATCGTCGGTCTGGGGCGCATCGGCAAGCTGGTCGCACAGCGGGCCAGCGCGTTCGGCATGCGGCTCATCGCGTACGACCCCTTCGTTGCTCAAGAGCGGGCGCGGCAGATTGGAGTCGAGCTGGTCGACCTCGACGAGCTGATGGCCCGATCCGACTTCGTGACCATTCATGTGGCCAAGACGAAGGAGACCGTGGGCCTCGTCGGAAAAGAGCTGCTGGCCAAGGCGAAGCCGGGTTTGCGGGTCATCAACGTCGCTCGGGGCGGAATCGTCGACGAGGACGCGCTGGCTGAGGCGATTCGCGCTGGCACGATCGGCGGCGCGGCGCTCGATGTGTTTGCAGAAGAGCCGACGACCGCATCACCCCTGTTCGAGCTCGACTCCGTGGTCGTCACGCCGCACCTCGGTGCATCGACGCGAGAGGCGCAGGACAAAGCGGGCGACACGATCGCCGAACAGGTGGGGCTCGCACTGCGCGGAGACTTCGTTCCTTACGCCGTCAACGTGTCGGCCGCCGAAGCGAGCGAAACGGTGCGACCGTTCCTTCCGCTGGCCGAGCGCCTTGGCCGTCTCTACGTCGCGCTGAACGAGAGCGCGCCGAGTCGACTCGAGGTCGAGTACCACGGCCAGCTGGCCGATTACGACACCCGCATCCTCACCCTGTCCGTGTTGAAGGGCGTCTTCGCCGGCGTGAGCGACGAACCCGTCTCGTACGTCAATGCGCCCCAGATCGCCGCCGAGCGCGGCGTCGAGGTGCGTGACTCGTCCACGTCTACGACGCAGGACTACGTGAACCTGGTGACGGTGCGCGGGGGAGACCATGCCATCGCGGGCACGTTGGTCGGCCTCAGAGGCGACCCACGGATCGTGATGATCGACGATTTGTCGGTCGACCTGCCGCCGGCCCGCAACATGTTGATCGTGCGCAACGACGACGTCCCCGGGATGATCGCGACCGTCACCGCTGCGTTGCGCGACGCCGGCATCAACATCGGCGACATGCACCTCGGTCATTCGCCCGAAGGCGCGGCCGCAATGCAGGTCCTCGCGACGAGCGAGCCGGTCTCCGTAGCGGTGGTCGAGAGTCTGCGCCGCGCCGACGGCATCGTCTCCGTCCACGCCATCGCCACCGACTGACTGTTCTCGAGTATCAGCGTTTGGCGGCGCGGAGGCCGTCGTCTTCGGCGGCGTCGGCCGACTGGTAGCAGCGGTCTGGCGTGGTTCGGTCGTACGCGAAGTTGCCCGGCTGTTGGAAGATCATGCTCGAGAGCTTCCCTTTCACCGGATGCGTCTGCGGGCAGATGGTGCCGTCGGGGTCGACCCATGGCGGCAACTTCTTCTTGACCACCATCTTCTTCGTGACGCGGGCGTCTCCGACCGGAGCCGCCGCCGACTCCTTCTTCGGCGCCGCCTTCTTCACGGTGGGCCGCTTGGACACCGGCTTGGTGGGCTTGACGACGGGCGCCGCGGGTGCGGACTCGGGCTCCGGCTCTTGCAGCGGCTCGTCGCCGATGAGTACGAGCCCCGGCTCCTCCGTCGCGACGACGGGTGCGACCTCTGGTTCCGGAACTTGCACTGGCGTCGGTGTGGGCACGGGGGCCTCGAGTGGCGGCCACGCAGACGGACTCGGCGCCAGCGACGCACCGGGGCTGCCGAGGTCGAGCACGGACGAGGGTTCGGGTTTCGGCTTGAAGATCTTGGCCGCCGCGAAGGCGATTCCCGCGAGCAGACCCAGCCACAAACCGATTCGGAACGACCGACGGATCACGGGGCGACACCGTACTTCGCTTGACGTCGTACCCGTGTTGCTGTCATCGTGGACGGGTCATGAGCACCCGTCCCCAGGTCCTCCTCCTTACGTAACGGCGAGCGCCCCAAGATCGCGCCCGTCGGACCCCCTGCAGCTGCAGGGGGTTCTTCAGTTTTCAGATCACGTTCACATCGAGCAGCGAGAGGAAAAGCGATGCCACCGGATCCAGTGATCCCGAAGCCGATGCCCTTCGAGAAGTACAAGCCGTTCCGGCCGCTCCCTCTCGCGCTGGCCGACCGTGAGTGGCCCAGCCGCCAGCTGCAGAAGGCACCGATCTGGTGCTCGGTCGACCTGCGCGACGGCAACCAAGCGCTGGTCGATCCGATGGATCCCGAACGCAAACTTCGGCTGTTCCACACGCTGGTGAACATGGGATTCAAGGAGATCGAGGTCGGCTTCCCTTCGGCCAGCCAGACCGACTTCGATTTCATCCGCCAGCTCATCGAAGAGGACCTGATCCCCGACGACGTCACCGTGCAGGTGCTGGTGCAGTGTCGCGAGGAGCTCATCGGGCGCACCTTCGACGCGCTGAAGGGCGCCAAGCAGGCGATCCTGCACTTCTACAACTCGACCTCGACGCTGCAGCGCAAGGTCGTGTTCGGTCTCGATCGCGACGGCATCACTCAGATCGCGGTCGACGCCGCCGCGCTGTGCCGCAAGCTCGAAGCAACCGTCCCCGACATCAACGTCCGCTACGAGTACAGCCCGGAGAGCTTCACCGGCACGGAGATCGACTATGCGGTCGAGATCTGCGAAGCCGTCATGGACGTGATCGAGCCGACGCCCGAGAAACCGATCATCCTGAATCTGCCGGCCACGGTCGAGATGTACACACCAAACATCTACGCCGACGTCATCGAGGCCTTCGACAACGCGATCACGCGGCGTGACAGCGTCGTGCTGTCGCTGCATCCGCACAACGATCGCGGCAGCGCGGTCACGGCCGCCGAGTTCGGCCTGATGGCGGGAGCCGATCGAGTAGAAGGCACGCTGTTCGGCAACGGGGAGCGCACCGGCAACGTCGACATCATCACGCTGGGCATGAACCTCTTCAGCCAGGGCGTGGATCCCAGGCTCGACATCAGCGACATCGACAAGATCCGCCGGACGTCCGAGTACTGCACCGGCTTGCCGGTCCATCCGCGCCACCCGTACGCCGGCGACCTCGTGTTCACGGCGTTCTCCGGCTCGCACCAGGACGCCATCAAGAAGGGCATGGAGAACATCAGCGGTGCGGAGGCCCATGCGCTCGAGCCGGGTGACTACGAGTCGTGGGAGGTGCCGTACCTGCCCATCGACCCGAAGCACGTCGGTCGCACGTACGAGGCGGTGATCCAGGTCAACAGCCAGTCAGGCAAGGGCGGTGTTGCCTACGTGATGAAGGCCGAGCACGGGTTCGACCTCCCCCGGCGGTTGCAGATCGAGTTCTCGAAGACGATCCAGAACATCACCGAGGACAGCGGCACGGTGATCAGTCCGTCGGCGATGTGGGACGCCTTCCGCGGCGAGTACTTCAGAGAAGACGGCAAGGTGCAGCTGCTGAGCCACGAGGTGACCACCACCGACGAGGGAGCCAAGATCACTGCCCAGCTGCTCGTCGACGGCGAGCACCGCACGATCCAGGGCGAGGGCAACGGTCCGATCGCCGCGTTCGTGCACGGGCTGGAGGTGGGCGTCGGCGTCAAGGTCGAGGTCCTCGACTACGCCGAACATGCGGTGACCGCCGGCACGGATGCCCAGGCTGCGGCCTACGTGGAGTCCCAACGACCAGACGGCACGATCCGCTGGGGGGTCGGGGTCCACGAGAGCATCCTCGCCGCGAGCCTGCGAGCGGTCGTCAGCGCGGTAAACCGTCTGTCATAAGAAAGGTCGCCGCCCTCCTCGCGCTGGCGCTGGTCGCTGGCTGTAGCGATGCGAAGGCACCGCGGGCGGCGTCGAACTCGTCCGGATCCAGCGCCTCCCTCGTCGTATCGGCGGGGGCTGCCGGGATCGGCGATCCCTATTTCCCGGGTCTCGGCAACGGGGGCTACGACGTCACCCACTACGACCTCAACTTGACGGTCGACCCGACGAAGAACCTCTTGGACGCGATCGCCACGATCAGGGCCACCGCGACGCAAACGCTCTCGCGTTTCAACCTCGACCTGCTCGGCCTCGCGATCCAGACCTTGAAGGTCAACGGTGTCGATGCGCCGTTTGCTCGCGACGGCCGTGAGCTCGTGATCACGCCGGCCGCGACGATTGCCGCCGGCGAGCCGTTCACGATCACCGTGCTGTACGTCGGGTCTCCCGAGCCCCGTTCGACGAAGGCT
>JBEEGD010000574.1:0-7590 GCA_041166685.1 Acidimicrobiaceae bacterium
GGCGAAGTCGCAGCTACTGCGCATAGAGGCGTGCTTCCAGGTCGCGTTCGGCGGTGGCCGACGGCCAGAAGCGATCCTGTTCCAGAAGGTCCTGAGCCATGAGGGCTTGCTGCGGCTGTTCGAGACCGAGACCCCGGCGGCGATGAAGCAGCCCGGGACGTTCATGCACGACGCGCTACAAGTCAGAGACCAGTGGGAAAGCCGCCTGCTCCGCACGTCGTCGTGGAGTCCATTGTTCTGAGCCGGATAGCCTCGCCCGCCTATGGCCGAGAAGATCACCACGTCTGCCGACGGGACGCTCCAGGTCCCCGACGAGCCCATCATCCCGTTCATCGAAGGCGACGGCACTGGCGTCGACATCTGGCCCGCGGCGCAGCTCGTGCTCGATGCTGCGGCAAAGAAGCACGGCAAGACCATCGAGTGGAAAGAGGTCTTGGCGGGCGAGAAGGCCTACAACGAAACGGGCAACTGGCTGCCCGACGAGACCGTCGACACCTTCCGTGAGTACCTGATCGGTATCAAGGGTCCGCTCACGACCCCCATCGGCGGCGGCATCCGGTCGCTCAACGTGGCCCTGCGTCAGATCCTCGACCTGTATGTGTGTCTGCGACCCGTGCGCTGGTTCCAGGGTGTCCCATCGCCGGTGAAGCACCCCGAGAAGGTCGACATGGTCATCTTCCGGGAGAACACCGAGGACATCTACGCGGGACTCGAGTTCGAGGCGGGTTCGCCCGAGGCCAAGCGGCTTCGGGAGATGCTCGCGGAGTTCGGTGGCAAGTGGGCGGAGATCCGCGAGGACTCAGGCCTCGGCATCAAGCCGATCTCCGAGACGGGCTCGAAGCGTTTGGTGCGGGCCGCGCTGAACTACGCGATCCAGCGCGGTCGTTCGAGTGTCACGCTCGTGCACAAGGGCAACATCATGAAGTACACCGAGGGCGCGTTCCGCAACTGGGGTTACGAGTTGGTGAAGGAGGAGTTCGCGGACAAGGCCGTCGGTTGGGACGACTGCGACGGCAAGCCGGGCGACAAGATCCTCGTGAAGGACGCCATCGCCGACATCACATTGCAGCAGGTGCTCACCCGCCCTGACGAGTTCGACGTCATCGCCACGATGAACCTCAACGGCGACTACCTGTCAGATGCGCTGGCTGCGCAAGTCGGCGGCATTGGTATCGCGCCGGGCGGCAACATCAACTACGTCAGCGGCCATGGCATCTTCGAGGCCACGCACGGCACCGCGCCCAAGTACGCCGGTCAGGACAAGGTCAACCCGGGTTCGGTACTGCTGTCAGGCGTGATGATGTACGAGCATCTCGGCTGGCAAGGTGCGGCCGACGACATCGTCCGCGCGCTCGAAGCCACTATTGCCGACAAGATCGTCACCTACGACTTTGCTCGTCTGATGGATGGCGCTACTGAGGTGAAGTGCTCGGAGTTCGCACAAGCGATCGTCGACCGCTTGTAGCCATTGTTCGATCCGCTCTCCCATTCAGGGAGTTTCGGCACCAGCCTTCAAACGGTTGAGCGTTTCCTGCATCCCGGCTCGCACGATCGCATCAGGATCGCGGCCGAGCAGACCTAGCTTGTAGCCGATCCGTGCCTTCAGTGACTTCGGACCGATCTCGTCGCGATATTCGGTCACACGCGTGCCGGATGGCGTCCGGTAGAAGCGATAGCCCCATCGCATCCCGGATCCGTCGACCTCCCACGCCAAGTGGCTCGGCTCCTCCACCGCCACCACGGTCGACACGGTCGACCAGCGCATGAGCCCTCGCTTGTTCCAGCCCTTGAACTTGGCCCCGACCGCCGGGCCTGACGCGCCGCCGACCCACTTGCAGCGATGGCACTCAGGGCTCCATCGGCCCATGTTGGTGACGTCGCTGACCAGGCCGAAGACGTGCGCTGGAGGCGCCTCGATGTCCACGCTGACCTCGTCCACGCCGAGGTGACACTAGGCGGGAAGGGCCGGTAGCCTCGCCTTGACCAGGGAGTCAAGGGTTCACCGGGGGAGGTCCCGCTTTGCAGGTCCAGGACAAGCTCTACATCGACGGCGCATGGGTGCCGTCCAGCGGCAAGGGCACGATCGACGTGTTCGACTCGACCGATGGCGAGGTGATCGGGACGATTCCCGACGGCACCGCCGACGACGTCGACAAGGCGGTGAAGGCCGCACGCGCCGCATTCGACGACTGGTCGCAGCGGTCGCCGGAAGAGCGGGCGAAGTTCAGCAACCGCATCGCCGAGGGTCTCGGCGCTCGCATGGACGAGATCGCCACGATCGTCACCCGCGAAGCCGGTATGCCCAAGTGGCTGAGCCTCCTCGTGCAGGCCGGTCTGCCGATCAACTCGTTCGCGCAGGCCGCCGCCCAGGCCGAGGGTTATCAATATGAGACCGAAGTCGGCAACAGCCGCGTGGTGCGGGAGCCCGTGGGTGTCGTCGGCTGCATCACGCCGTGGAACTACCCGCTGCACCAGATCGCCGCGAAGGTCGCCTTCGCGATGGCGGCCGGTTGCACGGTCGTGCTCAAGCCGAGCGAGATCGCGCCGCTCGATGCCTTCGTGCTCGCCGAGGTGATCAACGATGTCGGTCTGCCGGCGGGTGTGTTCAACCTCGTCACGGGCACCGGTCCTTCGGTTGGCGAGGCGATCGCGGCACACCCCGACGTCGACATGGTGTCCTTCACCGGGTCGACCCGCGCCGGGAAGCGCGTGGCCGAAGTGGCATCACAGTCGCTCAAGCGGGTTGCGCTCGAGCTCGGTGGAAAGTCCGCCAACATCCTGCTCGACGACCTCGACGACGCGAAGTTCGAGCAGGCCGTGCGCGACGGCATCGGCAAGGCCTACCTCAACTCCGGTCAGACGTGCACGGCGCTCACCCGCATGCTCGTGCCGCAGTCCCGTCTCGCCGACGCGGAGCGCATTGCGGCCGACGAGGTCGAGACCAAGTTCCAGCCGACCGACCCCTTTGCGGATGGAGCGATGCTCGGGCCGCTGTCGTCACAGGCTCAAGTCGACCGCGTGAACGGCTACATCCAGAAGGGCATCGACGAGGGCGCCAAGCTCGTCACCGGTGGTACCGGCAAGCCCGAGGGCCTCGAGAAGGGGTACTACGTCAAGCCCACGGTGTTCTCGAACGTGAGCAACGACATGACGATCGCCCGCGAGGAGATCTTCGGCCCGGTGTTGTCGATCCTGCCGTACGACGGCGAGGAGGAGGCCGTGCGCATCGCCAACGACACCCCGTACGGGCTGTCCGGTGGTGTGTGGGCCGGCGATCAGGAGCGGGCCAAGAAGGTTGCTCGACGCATCCGCACCGGCCAGATCGAGGTCAATGGCGGCGCCTTCAACCCGAACGCCCCGTTCGGCGGCTACAAGCAGTCCGGATACGGTCGCGAGTACGGCGAATACGGGTTCGAGGAGTTCTTGGAGATCAAGTCCATGCAGCTCTGACCGATAGGTCATGTTCGCGCTGGCTTCCTGCGCGAAAGCACAGATGGGGCCGCCTTTCGAGGCGGCCCCATCTGCGTTCTAGGGTGGCCGCATGACTGATCCAGTGCGTGTCGCCATCACGGGTGCCGCCGGCAACATCGGCTACAGCCTGCTGTTCCGCGTCGCCAGCGGCGCGGTCCTCGGCCCCGATCAGCCCGTGATCCTGCACCTGCTCGAGATCACGCCCGCGCTCGGTGCGCTCGAAGGCGTCTGCATGGAGCTCGAGGATTGCGCCTTCCCGGGGCTCGTCGGAATCGTGCCCACCGACGACGCCGACGTGGCCTTCGGCGACACCGATTACGCGCTCCTGGTCGGGGCGATGCCCCGCAAGGAAGGCATGGAGCGCTCTGATCTCCTCAGCGCCAACGGGGGCATCTTCAAGCCTCAGGGCGAGGCGCTGTCCCGGTCGGCCAAGCGCGACGTGCGGGTGCTCGTCGTGGGCAACCCGGCCACCACCAACTGTCTCATCGCCCAGCAGAACGCCAAGGATCTCGCCCCCAGCCAGTTCACGGCCATGACCCGGCTCGATCACAACCGAGCCGTCGCCCAGCTGGCGAAGAAGGCAGGGGTGCACACCACCGAGGTCACGAGGATGACCATCTGGGGCAACCACTCGGCCACGCAGTACCCCGACGTGTTCCACGCCCAGGTGGGCGGCAAGCCGGCGTTCGACGCCATCGGCCGCGATCAGAAGTGGCTCGAGTCCGAGTTCATTCCCACGGTCCAGCAGCGGGGCGCGGCGATCATCAAGGCCCGCGGCCAGTCATCTGCGGCATCGGCCGCCAGCGCGGCGATCGACCACGTGCGCACCTGGGTGCAGGGGACGGCCAAGGGCGATTGGACGTCGATGGGCATCCCGAGCGATGGCAGTTACGGAGTGCCCGACGGATTGATCTCGTCGTTCCCCGTCACGACGTCGGGTGGCAACTACGAGGTCGTGCAAGGACTCGACCTCGACGAGTTCTCGCGTTCGCGGATCGACGCCTCGGTCAAGGAGCTCGGCGAGGAGCGCGACGCCGTCCGCGAACTGGGACTCATCTAATTCCCGTATTTTCCCCCTCAAAACGACACATCTATGTGTCGTTTTGAGGGGGAAAGCGCGCCCTACTTCAGGAACTTGGACGTGGTGTTGTCGGCCAACACCTTGCCGCCGGTCTGGCAGGTGGGGCAATAGTCGATCGTGTACGAGCGGTACTCAACCGCTCGGATCTTGTCGCCGCAGACCGGACACGCCTCACCCTCGCGATGGTGGACGGACCCGGGGCGGTCGGCGGACGAGCTCATGTTGTCGCGCCCGCGCTCGTACGCCAACGACTCGTTGATCGACGCATGGATCGCCTCGACCAACGTCTTGGCATCGGTCTCCGACAGCTTCGCGGTCGACGCGAATGGCGACAGCTTGGCGCGATGGCAGATCTCGTTGGCCAACCTACGCCCGAGCCCTGCCAGTACGCGTTGGTCGCGCAACCAGCCGTGGAGTCGCATTGGATGCGCCTTCAGGAGCTCGAGAAAATGCAAGGGATCGATGGTGTCGGCATCGGGTCCCAAGCCTTCGAGGGGCGCCTGACTCTCGGGATCACCGGCCACGGCCCAGACCCCTGCGCGTCGCTCCGTGCCCGCCTCGGACAACAGCAACGCGCGACCGTCGGCGAATACCCACCGCGCCACGCCCGTTTTTGGCTTGGCTGGTTGCTTGCCCGGCGGCTCTTCTTTGACCCGTCCCCCTTGCATGAGGTGCACCACGAAGGTCAGCGTGCCGAAGTCGAACAGGAGGTACTTGCCGCGGCGGCCGACGAACACGAGGTCGTGGCCCTGCGCGTCGGTGACTGGCGGCACGGCCGTCTTGAGTGCGGTGAAGGTGAGCGGGGTGAAGCGCGAGAGCGTTGAGCCGGCGTAGCGCTCGTCGAGTCGCTCCGCGTGCGCCTGGAGCTCGGGAAGCTCTGGCATCAGTACGTGGTCTGCCTCCGCAGATCGGCGAGCACGTCGTCGACCCCACCGAAGACGTTCCCGTGCTCGACCAACCTCGGCAGGTCGCCCCGTACACGGATGAGCCCGGTCATGAACGCACCTTGGGCCGACAGCTCGCCTCGACCGATCGCGCTTGCGGTGTCCCAGCTTTGAATGAACGTCACAGTGGGCTCGCTCGACTCACCAGGAGCGATCCGAACCGTGTCGCGGTCGACCACGACGTGGTACGTGATGTCGCCGTCGGGGCCGCCGGTGACGACCTGCTGCACGGTGAGCACGATCTCGGTCGACGCGTTCGCCAACGAGGTGTCGGCAGTGAACGCGCGCTGCGCGGCGTCGAACCAGTCCTGCGTCAGATAGCGAGGCACTGAGGGGTGACGTTATCTTCGCCGCCGTGAGTGACGTCCCGGTTGTCCTTCCATCCGACGAGGGACGCCACCCTCCGGGTTCGGAGCAGTTGTGGGGGGAGTCGTGGTACTTCGACTTCTTCGCCCCCGACGGTTCCATCGGTGGCTGGGTGCGCATCGGGCTCTATCCCAATCTGGGCCTCACCTGGTACCACGCCTACCTCGTCGGTCCGGGCCGACAGACGGTCGCGGTCATGGACTACGAGACCCCGTTGCCGAAGGCGCCCGGCCTCGAGTTGCGCACGCACGGCCTGTGGGCCGACCACATCGTCGAGACCCCCCTCGAACACTTCACGGTCGCGAACGAGGCCCATGGGTTGGGCGTCGACGATCCGAGCTCGCTGTACGAACCGACGCCGCGCGGTGATCAGGTGCCGATGGCCTTCGACTTGGAATGGGAAACCGCCGGCCAGCCGTACCACTACGTCGCCACCACCCGTTACGAGATCCCATGCACGGTCCACGGCACGATCGACGTCGGCCGCGAGCGCATCGAGCTCGACGGGTTCGGCCAGCGCGACCACTCGTGGGGTGTCCGTGACTGGTGGCAGTTCGGGTGGGTCTGGACGGCGGGCCGGCTCGATGACAACACCCGCTTCCACGGATCCGACATCCGCGTGCCGAACACCGACATCGGGTTCGGGTACGTGCAACGCGACGGCGGCATGGAGCCAACCAACAGCGTCAACGCCAAGGAGGAGCTGGGCCCGCACGGCTTCGCAACGTCAGGGAGCGTCGCCGTTGGTCCGCTTGCGATGGACCTGAAGCCGATCGCCTTCGCTCCCGCCCTGCTCGAGCATGACGGCAAGGTCTCCCGCTTCCCGCGAGCGCTGTGCGGCTTTGCCGCCGCCGATGGACGAGAAGGCCTGGGCTGGACCGAATGGAACCAGCCTCTCCTTTAGAGTTGCCCAGTGCTTGATCCCGGGAGCCTGCTGGAGACATTCGGGGTTGTCGGGCTCTTCGCCATCGTGTTCGCCGAAACCGGCCTGCTCATCGGGTTCTTCTTGCCAGGCGACTCGCTACTGGTGCTGGCCGGGCTCGTCTGCGCGGTGGGCGCGAAGTCCAACCTCAACGTGCACCTGAACCTCGCAGTCGTGCTCGTCGGACTGTTCGCGTCCGCGGTTGCTGGCGCGCAAACGGGCTACTTCATCGGACGTACGGCCGGTCCCGCGTTGTTTCGCCGGCCCGACTCGCGACTGTTCAAACACGACTATGTCGAGAAGGCGCAGCACTACTTCGACAAGTACGGGCCGAAGACCATCGTGCTGGCCCGCTTCATCCCGATCGTGCGCACGTTCGCCAACCCCATGGCCGGCGTGGGGGGCATGCCAGTGCGCGAGTTCACGACGTTCAATCTCCTCGGTGGAGGCCTGTGGGCCGTCGGGGTCACGATGCTCGGTTTCGCGCTGGGCAAGACGATCCCCAGCGCTGAAGATCACCTGCTCGTGATCGAAGGCGTGATCATCCTGCTGTCGCTGGTACCGATCGCTGTCGAGGTCATTCGAGCTCGCCGGCAACGGGTTATGGAGGGAGCGCAATGAGTGATTCGACGCAGGGGCCAGGGTGGTGGCAGGCCGCCGACGGTAAGTGGTATCCGCCCGAGCAGCATCCTGACTTCCAGCCCGCCGCGACCGCACCGTTCGAGACCGTGTCGGGGCCGCCGGTCGGCCCTCCGGTCGGCCCACCCCCGGTCGGCCCGCCGCCCGGCGCGCCGGGAGCCGCCTCG
>JBEEGD010000575.1:0-10544 GCA_041166685.1 Acidimicrobiaceae bacterium
CTCCTCGGCGTGAAGATCGTGTGCGTCGCCCGGCCGGGAGTCGGCCGTTCTTCTGACCACGCCTACGACGACTTCCGCGACTCAGCCGCGGACATCGCTGTCGTCGCCGATGACGTCGGTGCGAAGCGCTTCGGCATCGTCGCGCTGTCAGGTGGCGGGCCGTACGCCCTCGCGTGTGGTCACGAACTGGCAGAGCGCGTCGACGCTCTCGCCATCCTCGGCGGTGTGTGCCCAGTCGCAGGACCCGACGCGTCCCCGGGTGGGATCGTCGGGTTGTCCGCGCGCTTCAACTCCATCCTTGGAGTGATCCGCGTCCCGATGGGTGAGATTCTTCGTGGCGCGATCGGCCTGCTCGGCCCCCTCTCACACCAGGCGTACCGCGGATTTGCTCGCGTCATGCCCGAGGGCGACCAGCGCATCTTCGCCGACCCCGAGATCGAGGCGATGTTCATTCGCGATCTCGTGGCCGCCAACCGCCACGGGTTTCGCGGCGTGATCAACGACGTGGTGCTATTCGGCCGCCCGTGGGGATTCCGACTCGCCGATGTCGACGTGCCGGTCCGCTGGTGGCACGGCGACGCCGATTCACTGGTCCCGCTCGACCACGCCCGTCACGCGACCGATCTGCTTCCCGATTGCGAACTCCTGGTGCGCCCGGACGAGAGCCATCTCGGCGGCTTTGGTGTCACGGGCGAACTCTTCAGCTGGCTCGCGGAGATCGCCGAGCCGAACTCGCGGGACTAACGCCTGCGGGCGGGGCGTCGTCCACGCGGTGGACGCGGTTTGCCATTGCGGGCCGCTTGCGCCGGACGGGCCGCTTGCGCCGGACGGCGAGGCTTCGGCTTCCGTTCGACCGGTCGGGCGGCGCGCGGAGACCCGATCCCGAGTGTCGTCTGGATCTTGTGCACCTTGGCGGCGTCGTCCTCGGTCACGAACGTGACCACAACGCCCGACGCACCGGCTCGTCCTGTGCGGCCGGACCGATGCACGTAGTCCTTCGCGTCGGTGGGCACGTCGAAGTGCACGACGCACGCCACGTCGTCGACGTGAATCCCTCTCGCCGCGACATCCGTCGCGACGAGAACCTGCACACGACCTCCGGCGAACGATGCCAACGCCCGCTCGCGCTGGGCTTGGCTCCGGTTCCCGTGGATGGCGACTGCCGAGAGTCCAGCCGTCGTGAGCTGCTTGGCGACGCGGTCTGCGCCGTGCTTCGTGCGGCAGAACACCATCGTGGACCCATGTTCGACCACAAGGTCGACGGTTGCGTTCACGCGTGCTTGGCGCCCGGTGGACACGAAGTGATGCGCGTTGCGATCCTCGTCCGAGGTCGGCGAAGCCACTTCGCACCGCACCGGATTGCGCTGATAGTTCTTCACGAGGACGTCGACCGCCTTGTCGAGCGTGGCCGAGAACAGCATCGTCTGACGATCGGACCGCACCCGATCAAGGATCTTGCGAACCTCGGGCAGGAAGCCCATGTCGGCCATGCGATCGGCCTCGTCGACGACGACGATCTCGACGTCGTCGAGCACGATCAGCTTCTGGCGCATGAGGTCGGCCAGCCGCCCTGGACACGCGACGACGACGTCGACGCCCCGTTGCAGCTTCTTGATCTGCAGGCCGAAACCGACACCGCCGAACACCGCCGCGATCTTGCGGTCGCGGAGTCGAAGGAGCGGCGCCAGCTCTTCGGCGATCTGCGTGGCGAGCTCTCGCGTCGGAGCGAGGATCAGCGCCTTCGGGCGACCAGGCTTCGCCTTGCTGACGCGCCGCGCGATCGGGACACCGAAGGCGAGCGTCTTGCCAGAGCCCGTCGGCGCCCGGCCGCAGATGTCGCGCCCCTCGAGACCGGACGGGATGCTCTGCGCTTGGATGTCGAACGCGGTCGTGACGCCGCGCGTAGCGAGGAGTTGAACGAGATCGGCGGGGACGCCGAGCTCCTTGAAGGTCGGCGGCACTATTTGGCTACGACGTCAGGAAGTCCGAGAGCAGCATCGACTCGCGACGCGGCTTTCTCGTCGTCAACGCTCCAGGAGACGGCCAGCTCGGAGATGAGGATGTAGCGGGCCTTGGCGTACATCGACTGCTCTGCGGCCGACAGCGACTTCTCTCGCAACCGAGCAGCAAGGTTCCGCACCACCTCGGCGCACTGGTACACATCGCCGGACTTGAGCTTCTCCTGGTGGTTCTTGAAGCGGCGCGACCAGTTGGCCGGCACCCGAACGTCGCGCACCGACAGGAGATCGAGCACCTCGGTGGCGTCGGCCTTGGAGATGGCCGGTCGCACGCCAAGACCCTCGGCTCGAGCCTCGGGAACGGCCACGGTCATGGCTCCTGACGTGCCCCAACCCTGCTGGGGAACCTCGAGGATCAGGTACTCGTGCTTCTCGCCATCGAGGACGCGCTTCTCTCGGCGAACGATCTGGGCGACGCCATGCGAGGGGTACACAACTTTTGAACCGACGGCGAACGCCACGGATCGGACCTCCGAAGTCCGGTGGGGGGTCCGTCATCGTACCGTTTTTCGCCCAGATTCCGACAATCGACGCTCGCGAAAACGAACAGGGGCGCAGGTCACAGAGTCGCGGTACCCTCGAAACCAGGCGAACGGGAGGGGAGCGCAATGCTCTGGAGGCCACCGGTGGGTACCACGACTCTCGTCGAACCGCTCGAACCCGTCCCCGGTCACGAAGCAGTCACCGCGACGGTGATCGAGGACGATCGCTTGCTGCTCGATCTCGGCGCATCACCGCGCCCGAGCCAGACGACGGACGTGGTCGCGAGCTTCTTCATGCCCGACGCGCTGGTGCGAGTGACCGGTGTCCTGATCGCCGTCACCGAACGGGACCGCACCCTCCACGAACTCATCGTGAAGGACATCGACCGCGTGCAGCGCCGACAGGCGCCGCGCGTCGACATCGACCTTGCGGCTTCGATGGTGGTGACCGACGCGCCGGGCCCGATGGTGTCCGTACTCGGACGTACGCGGAACGTCTCGGCCGGGGGGTGTCGGGTCACCACCAACCAGCGCCTCGCCGGCACCGACCCCGTAGTTTCTCTCGACCTGGCCGACAGCAGCGGACCGGTCGTTGCCCAGGCCACGGTCCTCTCCAGCGAGCATCACGGGTCGGAGTGGGATTACCGGTTGTTGTTCACCGCGATCGACAACGACGACCGCGTCCGCCTCGAACGCCTCATCGTCTGATCAGCACCGCGCCGCTCGGGAGAACTACCCCTCGAAGCGAGCCATCTGCCGCGCCGTGAGCTCGGCGCCCCGTCGCTGCAACCACGAGAACTGCAAGGGCTTGCCACGCTGCACCACATGACGCATGCCTGCCTCACGGATCCGCCGAGGAGTCAGCCGATTGACGGACGCAAACCGCCGCAGAAAGCGCCGCAGTTCCCGCTCTCGTCGGTCGTCCCACTCGAAGCCGAAGCCCTCTCGCACACTCGGCGGCAACAGTCCGGCAGTCACCAGTTGGTTGGGCACGGCCGCGACCTGACCGAGCGGACGCGGCAGCGGCGGCACCATCGTGGCGTGGGCCACTGATCGGCCGGCAGCGGTGACGCGAAGATCCTCCGCAACGACGCGACCGAAGTACGCCGTGAAATCGTCCCACGTCTCCGGACACAGTCCATCTGGAACACCGCACGCATGAGCGACGAGCTTCGACTCGTCGTAGTAGCGGGCGCGCGTGGCCGGCGAGAGTGGCCGGCGGACGAACTCGTACATGAGCAGCGCGGTGTCGGTGAGCGTCGCCCACACCCACAGCAGCAGATCAGGATCCATCGCCCGGTATGGCTCCCCGTCCGCGGTCTCGCCGGTCACACGGCGGTGCATGCGCTCGAGCAGCTTGGCCTGGACCGTCGAAACCTCCGGAGAGGCGAACGCGAGCTTCGCCATCACGTCGACCGTGCGGAACAACCGGCCCCACGGATCCGTGGCGTACGTCGAGTGCTGCTCGACGCCGGCGGCAACCTTCGGGTGCGCGACTTGGAGCAACAGGGCTCGCCCACCCCCGAGGAAGGCGACCGGCTCGGCGTTCACCCTCCACGACACTGACCGCCGGCTCAAGGGCAGCGCGTTGGAAACGCTCACATCGAGAAGTGAACCACAAGCGATCAGACCGCTACGCCCTTCGGTGCCTGCTGCTTCATGAAGCCGAACAAGTAGCCGGCGACTCGGCGCATCTGGATCTCTTCGCTGCCCTCGGTGATCCGATAGCGGCGATGATGCCGGTAGATGTGCTCGAACGGCATGTGTCGCGAGTAGCCGAGGCCCCCGTGCACCTGCATCGCCCGATCCGCGGCTTCGCAGCACAACCGGTTCGACCAGTAGTTGCACATCGAGACCTTGTCGGACACGGAGAACGGTCCGTCCTTGTCCATGAGCCATGCCGTCTTGTGGATCAGCGCCCGCAGCATCTCGCACTGGGTGTGGAGCTCGACGAGTGGGAACTGGATCGCCTGGTTGGTTGCCAGCGGCTTGCCGAACGGCGCTCGTACCTTCGCGTACTCCACGGCCTGATCGATGCAGAACTCCGCGGCCCCGAGACTCGACGCTGCTTGACGGATGCGGTTCTCGTTGAAGAAGTGCTGCACCACCTGTAGGCCGCGACCCTCGCCTCCGAAGATTGCACTGTCGGGCACGCGCACGTCGGTGAGCCGAATGTGCGCGTGATCCGTCGGCATGTTGAAGGTCCACAGAAACTCGAGGATCTCGAACCCTGGACTGTTCGTCGGTGTGAGGAACGCGGTGATCCCCTCGCCGTCGCCCGCCTTGCCGCTCGTGCGCGCCATGATCATGTCGTATTGGGCGCGGTGGATTCCCGTGTTCCAGGTCTTCTCGCCGTTGATGATCCACTCGTCGCCGTCCCGCACCGCTGACGTCTCCATGTGCGTCGCGTCAGATCCGTGCGCCGGCTCGGTGATGCCGAAGGCGAAGCCTCGACGGCCTTCCGCGAGGTCGTCGATCCACTCGGCCTTCTGCTCGTCGGTGCCGTACAGGATCATCAGCAGGAGGCCGACGTTGTTCCCGACGATGGCGTGCTCGTTCTGCAGGTCGCAGTGCAGGCCCAAGCCCTTGCGGGCGAGATGCTCGCGGATCACCGCCATTCCGAGGTTGGTGCCGTTCTTGCCGCCGTACTCCTCAGGGAAGGGGTAGCGATAGTGACCGGCGGCGTCAGCCCGACGACGGGCCTCGTGCAGCAGCGCCTCCCACTCCTCGTTCGGCAACCCATCGCGATCCCAGTCGGTCCGCGCGTCCTCGCGGCGGTGGTCGAAAAAGCGAATGTTGTCGTTCTGCTGCTCGAGCGGCTTGATCTCCCGCTCGATGAATTCGTCGAGGTCAATGAGGTAGTCGGCGAGGTCCTTGGGAAGGTCGAAGTCCACGGCCCCAGCCTGCCCCGAATCAGTGCGCCCCCGCAGAGGTCTCGATCCCGAAGACCGGATGGTCGCCGCGCTACGCCGGTTGCGGCGCGTTCTTGATGATGGCGAACATCTCGCCGGCGGGGCCGCTGAGCACGGCGATCCGGCCGACACCTGGGATGTCGAACGGCTCGCGGGAGACGGTCGCGCCAAGTGACGTCGCCTTCTTCGCCGCGGCGTCGGTGTCGTCGACGGCGAAGTACGTCACCCAGACGCTCGGCATCTCGGGAGGAAACTCGTCGCCCATCGCCAGTACCCCGGCAACGCCGCGGTCGTTCACCTCGAAGATCACGTACGGAGCTCCCTCACCCATCGCGAATTCCGTGGGCACGATGCCGAAGACAGAGCTGTAGAAGCGTTTCGCGCTTTCGACGTCGCGGGTCATCAGCTCGTTCCAGGTGAGCGAGCCGGGTTCGTTCACGAGCTCCGCGCCCGTGTGCTGACCGGCCTGCCAAATCCCGAAGACCGCTCCGGTCGGGTCGGCGATGATCGCCATTCGACCGGCGTCCATCACGTCCATCGGCTCGAAGAACGGAGTGCCGCCGTTGCCCTTCGCCAACTCCGCGGTCTTGTCGGCGTCGTCGACGGCGAGGTACGTGGTCCACACCGGCGGCTGGCCTTCTTGATTCGGGCCGAGACCGGCAACCGTCTTCCCGTCCTTGACGAACATCCGGTAGCCGCCGGTCTCTTCAACCGAGCCTGGCTCCGTCGTCGTCCAGCCGAAGAGGTCGCCGTAGAAGGCGGCCGATGCATCGAGGTCAGGACTCCCGAGATCGACCCACGAAGGTGTCCCATTCGCATACGTGGCCATGAATCTCCCGTCCTTTGATCGCTCGCTCGCTCGTATCCGCCCGACGCGCACGGTAGTTCGATTTCAGAAGGCGAGGCGTTTCCGCTACCGTTGTCGCCGGTCGGCGCGTGCCGCGCTGTCGTCCGAACAGCGACTGGTCTCATCAACGACTCCGATTGCTTGCCAACACGCGGCGAATAGAGGAGTCGAAATGACAGTCGGTACCGTCAAGTGGTTCAACGCCACAAAGGGATTCGGGTTCATCGCGCCTGAAGACGGTGGGGAAGACGTGTTCGTGCATCACTCGGACATCGACACCCAGGGTTATCGCGAACTGAGCGAAGGCCAGAAGGTCGAGTTCTCGGTGGAAGCCGGCCAGAAGGGCCCGAAGGCCGCCAAAGTCCGACCGCTGTGACGGCCTCGCCGAAGTCGCGTCGATCCGCTCCGGCAAAGTCGGCAGGCCCGCGCAAGGTTGCCGAGGTCACCGTCGATGCTCGCGTGATCGAGCTTCGCAGCTACCCGCGTTCATTCGCGTACATCGCGAAGGAACTCGGACTGGAACACTCGAGAGACGCGTTCGCGGCCTTCGTCACGGCCGTGACGACGAGACCCAAGTCTGAGCAGGTCAGTCTTCGCACCGAGGAGAACGGACGCCTCGACGACCTCGAGCGCCGCACGCGTCGGCTCTGCGAACCTGATCAGCTCGATCGCAAGCTGGCCGCCATTGCCCGGCTCCGCGAACGCCTGATGGCCGGAGCGGCGTAGCTCTGACCTGATCCGACGCCACAGACGGTAGGCTGGTCCCTCTTGGAGGGACGCCTCGTCACATAGCGCTCTGTCGCTGTGTTGTCGGTCCTGACGCCTCTTCTTTCGGGAGAACGAGAGGCTGATGAAGACGATGCCGAGTGAAGAAGAAAAGGCGGCCCGCCGTGTCAGGGTGACGGCGGCCAAGGACGCGTTGAGTCGGTCTGCCGGTCTCGGTGGAGCCCACGTCGCGCCAGCGCGTGCCGCGCTGAAGAACTTCCTCCGGCAACTGAACGAGCCGAGCCAACCCAACGACGCCGTGTTCCAGGTTCTCATCGACGCGCCGTTCCGAGAGATTCCGGTCAGAGGCCAGCGCCGATGACGCCAAAACCAGAAGAACCGTCTTCCGACGAGCCGTGGTCGATCACCTGCGTGGATCATGTCGCGACCATTCGACTCCGCTGCAATATCGAGGCCGACGACGCATTCCTACTTCGCTCCGCGCTGTCCACCCTCACAGACGCCGGGTGCACCGAGTTGGTGTTCGAACTCAACGACGTCTCCTACATCGCACACTCCGCGCAAGCCGTGATCCGCGACGATTCCAAGCAGCGCAAGATCAGAGTGCGCGGCGTCACCTCGCGTCTTCGGCGCGTGCTTCGAACCGACAGCGTGCAGCTGCTCGAGGCCGTCATCGAGGAATCGGCTGCGTAACCGACAACGTGGTCCACGCAACTCCCGCGCAACCGGATACCTCGCTTGGTCAAGAGTTGTACACGTTGGCGCTGGAGCTCGCGATCTCTGGCAACTCGTTTGGCGACGCCGCCGAGATCGTTCGACTCCGCACACCCGGCGACGAAGCACCGATCGAAATCGCTCTGACACTCGCTGAAGAAGCGTGCCGTGAGGATCCGCTGGCGCTGGCGTCGCGTCAGGCGATGTACGTGCTCGGCCGAGCACTCCTCACGGACAATCCGTAACTACTCGTCCGACTTTTCGCGGTCGCGACGCCTGTCCCGAGCGTCGGAATCATCCCGGTCGGCCTTGGCGTCAGCCAGGCGACTTGTGAGAGTCCGGTTCGGGGCCCTCGGGGCCGGCGGCTCCTCGACCTCATCGGTCTCGTCGTCGTCTCTGTCGCCGCGGGGTCCGAGGTCGATGCCGAAGAAATCATCGTCAGGTTCTGGCGTGTCGTCCATCGGAGTGTCGGGCATCGCGAGTCCCTCGTTTCGGACCACACCTGCGACCCGACCGTTCACCGTACCCGTTCGTGAGACCTCATCAGCGCGCCGCGTCGCCCCAGATGTTGTTACAGCGCTCACACACCTCTTCAGGGATCACGCCGGCCCGCATGAGAAGCGCAAACGCCTTGCAGCCAAGGCAGAGTCCGAACGCTGATTCGAGGAACGCCGCGATGACCAGCAGACCGAGCACGACCTTCGCCGCGCCCCACTGATCGAAACCAAACGTCAGGACGAGCGCAGTCACCGAGAACACCACACCGATGGCCTGTGCGAACCGCTTCGGTGGTCCCGGAACGAGACGAGGGGCAATCGGCAGCCGGGGCGTGACGACCCGCGTCACGAGTTGTCCGAGGGGGCTCAACTTCGGTCCGGTCAGCACGCGCGCGACGAACCCGTACGCGAGGATCACCGTGATCCAACGTGCGTCGAAGACGATCGCGGCAACGCCCATGGTCACGACGCCCGCCGCGACAAGACGCGCGGAGACCTCGTTGACGGGATTCGGAAACGAGAAAAGCCGCGACTGGCCGACCGCAGCGGGCGAAATCGATGTCATGTTGATTGACCTCCGTTGACACTCATGCGCGTTCGAACTTGCCTTCGAGGTGCCATACCCCGGTGAAGCCGTTGAACGGGCCGCCCTCGATGCGGCTCGTCCAGTCGAGCGAGTACGCGCCCGTGACCTCGTCGAAGGAACCCTTCGCGCCGTCGGTCACGGGTCCGCCGGGTTTCGGCGCTCCTTGGTTGAAATGCTGCTGATTCCACGACACGGAGAACGCGCTCAGCTCTCCCTGCAAGCTCGAGCCAGAACGCGTGACGGTCGGCGCCGCAACCGTCGCGCCCGTTTGCGGGTCGCGGGCGTTGGTCGACACACCGAACACGACCGCGAAAAAGGCCTGAGGCGTGATGACCGCGCCAGATTTGGATCCACCGTCAGTGCCGAACGCCGGTTCCGGTTGCGCCTGGAACGCTCCCGAGCGCAGTCCTCCGTCGGCCCCCGGTGAGAGCGGTGTAACGGTTTGGTCGGCGCACGTGGAGTCGGGGTTCGAGACGAACGGTCCCGCAGTCGCGGTCCCTCCGGGCTGCACCATGCGGAACGATGACCCCGTCGCCGTGCTCGCTGCGCACTGTCCCGCGCTGATGCGAAAGAGACCGACGAGCGCGTTCGCGTTCGCGGCAGAGGACGTCTTGTTGCTCGACCCCCCGCACGCAACGAGAGCCAGCGCGACCCCGACACTCATCACGGCACGGCGCGTTGGGTTCACGACCGAGTTCCCTCCAACTGTGGTTCGACCGGCTGGTCGTCGCGGGTCCGGATGTCGTCGTGCCGCTCGCTCGCTCGCGGCCGTCCCACGATCGCGAGAGCGGCGACCGCGAGGCCCGGAATCACGAAGAACCACGGGAACATCCAGAAGGGCGGCAGGGCGGCGACCGCGTCGAAGTTGCCGACGTTGTCGGCCATCGCACCGATCATCGGCGCCATCCCCGCCGAGATCGCGGGCCATTGCTGGTTGAACGTGGCAATCGCGGTGGTCTCGTCGGGACGGACCGACCCCGCGGACACCAACTCGGGTACGACGGACCGTCGCAACTCGCCTTCGCCGACGCCGATGGTGAGAAAGTATCCCTGGATGTGCGTGACCTTCGTCGTCGTCATGAACGGCTTGAAGTCGTCGATCATCACCGCGCCACCCGGCGCGCGGCTGAACATCTGGAAGACGGCGGGGGCCGCGACGACCGCAAGGCCGGCGATCACGAGCGGCACCCAGTGCGCTCGGGTCGCGGGTCCGCCGCGCCGCGCGCGCAGGGACCACAACGACAGACCTGCGATGATGAGGCCCGGACCGACGAAGAACCAGGGGAAGAGCACAAAGGGCGGCAGCGCGGCGACGCCGCGGTAGTGGCCGATGTTCGCTCGCATCGTGCCGAGCATCGAGCTCATGTCGGTGTTGATGGCGGGCCACTGCTCAACGAACGCCTTGAGTCCGGGCGAGCTTCCCGCGGCGCGGTTTGGAAATGTCGAGCGAAGGCGCGCCGCTTCAATGTGCGCGGCATCGATCGTTGCGAGGTCGGTGCGGAATCGATCGATCCGGTCGGTGGTCATGTATGGCTTGAAGCCCTCGATCATGTCGCCACCGCGGGGCGCGCGGCTGAACATCTGAAACGCCACGGGCGCGAGCGCGAGCGCGATGCCGATGACCGCGGTGGCCAGAAGCGGCCAACGCCGTGCCGAGTGCGATGTCACGGCTCGTCACCTGGGCGGTGCAGTGATCGGTAGCGAACCGCGAATGCGATCGCGCCGATCGCGACGATGCCAAGAGGGATGAGCAACCAACCCT
>JBEEGD010000576.1:0-20879 GCA_041166685.1 Acidimicrobiaceae bacterium
CTGCACACCGCCGCCGACCTCGATCGTTTCGCGCGCAGCCTGAACAACCGACCCCGCGAGACACTCGGATTCATGAAACCATCGGAACGGCTCTCCGAGCTCTTTGCGCTCACCGGTTGAGCCCGCCGTGGGATTTCGTCCTGAGGAGGCGGCGGAGGAGTTTGCCGGTCTCGCTGTAGGGCAGCGCGTCGAGGAACGTCACGCTCGCGGGGACGCGTGAGGAACGCAGTCGATCGCGCACCCACTGTTGCAGTTCGCCTTCCGACGTGCCGCCGTTCTTCACGACGAACGCGATGGGGACCTCGCCCCACTCGTCGTCGGGTGCGCCGACCACCGCGGCGTCGCTCACCGCCGGGTGCTCGACGAGAACGTCCTCGATCTCACCGGGCGACAGGTTCTCCGCACCGCGAACGATCACGTCGTCGAGACGGCCGTCGACGAACAGGTACCCGCCCTCGTCGAGGCGTCCACCGTCGTTCGTGGGGAACCACCCGTCGTCGCGCACGGCCGCGCCGATACCGAGATACTCCCCCGACACCTGCTCGCCCCGCACCCAGATCTCGCCGTCACGGATCTCGAGCTCGATGGTCGGCAGGGGGCGGCCAACCGACCCGAGCCGGGCCCGCACCGCCGGGTCGTCGCTGGCCGACGCCTCGCGGTGATCGTCGGGAGTGAGGATCGCGAGCGTCGACGACGTTTCAGTGAGCCCGTACGCATTCACGAACCCAGCCTCGGGCAGAAGCTTCAAGGCTCGCTCGACGACGGAGACAGGCATACGGCCACCTCCGTAGGAAAGGTGTCGCAACGCGGGGAGCCCTTCGCCGGTGACTTCGAGGTGGTCAAGGATGCGGCCCAGCATCGTGGGCACGACCATTGCGTGCGTGATCGCTTCCGCGCGCGCAACCTCGACCCACGACTCCGGCGTGAACTGCGGCAGGTACACGATCCGCCGGCCGGCGTACACCGACGACAACACGGCTGCGATTCCTGCGATGTGGTACGGCGGCACGCTGACCAGCGCGGCGTCGTCCTGCGAAGCGCCGAGAAACTCGACGGTCCCGAGCACGTACGACGTCAAATGTTGATGGCGCAGCACCGCGCCCTTTGGAGCACCGGTCGTGCCGCTGGTGAACAACAGGACTGCGATGGCTTCGGGATCCGATGGTGCGTTCGTCCTTGGTGCCGCCTGCGTGCAGGCCTCGAGGAACGACTCGCGGTCGAGCAGGTCGATGCCGTCAATGTCGCTGATACGGCTGACGACGCTCGCATCAACCACTGCAGTACCCGGCGCGGCGCGCTCGATGATCGCCCGCAGTGAGTCGTCGGCCAATCGATAGTTCACCGGGACAAACGGCACTCCCGCCAGCGCGGCACTGAACAGACCGATGGGCACGGCGTCGGAGTTGGTGTCGACGAGCACGAGGCGATCACCGATGAGCTGCGACCCCGCCGAGGCGCGCTCGAGCAGTTGCGCATACGTCAACGAACCGACGGCCACCTGGTCGCCAACGACGTCCGCGACCATCTCCAAGAGCATCGAGATGTTCACGTCAGTCGGATGAGGGCAGGGGCTTCGCGTCCTTCAACGCGAGCGGCTGACCGTCGAGCGACAGCGCGCCCTCGCCGCCCTTCGTGGCGAGGACCTCGATGCCCGACTCCGGATCAGCGAACCGCTTGCCCATCTGCGTACCGCCGGCGAAGCCCTCGTCGACGGTGCCGCCCGCGGGACGTTCAGCGTCGTGGGCGATCATCGGCTGGCCCCCACACTCGAGGGATGGCGTGCCACTCGGCGCCCGCACGACGACCACCTCGGTGTCGCACACGGCACTTCGCCAACGTGAGCCTGCCTTCAGTTCCATGACGTCTTCTTAGAGAATTGCACCGGCATCCTTCAAACGGATGATGTCGTCCCACTCATAGCCGAGCTCGAGCAGGAGCGTCTCGGTGTGCTCCCCATGCTGTGGAGCGCGCTGCAACTCGGGCGGTGTGTTGTCGAACTGCACGGGGTTGCCCACGACGCTGAACGTGCCCTGATCGCTCTCGACCGGACGGAGGTAGCCGTTCGCCTGCACCTGCGGATCGTCGTGGAGCTCGATCGGCAGCTGGTAGGGCGACCACACACCGTCGGCGTCGATCAGCTCGTCCTTCCACTCCTCAAAAGTGCGCTCGGCGAACGCGGCATCGAACGCCTCGATGCACGCCCGCCGGTTCTCGGTGCGGGCCGCGTGATCGACGAAGCGAGGATCGTCGATCAGCTCCGGTCGTCCGATCTGGCGGCACGTGTCGGCCCAGTACTTGTCCGACTCGAGCATGCACAACATGATGAACCGGTCATCCTTGGTCTTGTAGGTGTTGACAAGCACGTTCGGGTTCGCGTACCGATCGCCACCACCCGTCGGAAGCTTGGGCAGGCCGAAGATCTTGCTCGCCATGATGTCGGGCGCCAACGACCACAGCGCGCACGACAGCAGCGAGATGTCGACTTCCGACGGCACGCCCTGACGCTCACGACGGAACAGCGCGGCCGCGATGCCGCCCGCGATCGTCATGCCTCCGGGGAGATCTCCGTACGCCGCGCGAGGCCCGATCGGATACTCCATCGAGTCGGGCGTCAAGGACAGGGCGTGCCCGCCGCGTGCGAAGTAGGTGGCACCGTCGTACCCGCCGCGTTCGGACTCGGCCCCACGCTGGCCGTTGCCGCTGCCCCGCACGTAGATGATGTTCGGGTTGCGAGCGCGGAGATGGTCGACGTCGATCTTCATCGACCGCCGTGCCGCCGGCAGGAAGCTCGTGAGGAACACGTCGGCCGTCTCGGCCAGCTTGTACAACAACTCGAGCCCGTCCTCGGACCGGATGTCGATGCCGATGCTGCGCTTGCCGCGGTTGGGCTGCTCCATCATGAAGTTCGGGACACCACTGCTTCCGCCCATTAAGCCCGAGGTCATGAGGCCGCGCTGCGGGTCGCCGGTCGCCGGATGCTCGACCTTGATCACATCGGCGCCCCAGTCCGCGAGCACCGCGCCCGCCGCGGGGACGAAGGTCCAGGTCGCCACTTCGAGTACCCGCACTCCTGACAGAACGTCGTCCATAGGGAGAGGACGGTACTTTCGGCGGATGCCCAGCACCGAACCGACGTATGACGAGCTGTTGGCCCGCACGGACGCCCCCTCCGGATCGACATGGGGTTTGTGGCCTGGACGCGAGGTGCTCGGCTGTCTCAATCGCATCACGCCCGAGCGCCGGCAGCGAGCGGCCGCGCTCGTCCAGACCGGCGAGGTCTACGCGCTCGACCTTGATCCCGAACTCCCCGACCCGCCGCTGTTCGGTCGGGCGCGCCTGCATCGTGAGGTCACGTGGCTCGGAGACGTGGGCCACGACGAGGTCCTCAACGGGTACAACACCCAGTCGTCGAGCCAATGGGATGGCTTCCGCCACATCCGCAGTCGCGAGCACGGATTTCACGGCGGCGTCGCCGACGAGGACCACGGCATCCATCACTGGGCCGAACACGGCATCGTGACGCGCGGGGTGTTGGCCGACGTCGCTCGCCGGCGGCCGATCGAGCCCGGCGAGTCCGACGTCGTCACGCCTGACGACGTGCGCGCGTGTCTCGACGCGCAGGGGGTGCGCGTCGAACGAGGCGACATCTTGCTGATCCGCACCGGGTGGACCACCTGGTACCGATCGCTCGACGCGGCCGGCCGGGATGACGCCGCCAGCAAGCAACAGTGCTGCGGGCTGCGGGCCGGCCCGAGTACGGCGCGTTTCTTGTGGGATCTCGGTCTCGCCGCCGTCGCTGCGGACAATCCTGCCCTCGAGGTGTTCCCGCCGGGAACCGGCGGCGAAGAGGTCGACGACCCCGAGGGAAGGTTCCTGCATTTCCAGCTCCTGCCGCGGCTCGGGCTACCCATCGGCGAGCTGTGGGACCTCGATCCGTTGGCCGACGCGTGTGCGGCGGACGGTCGCTACGACTTCATGCTCACGTCGGCACCGCTGCGGCTACGCAACGGTGTTGCCAGCCCGCCGAACGCTTTGGCCATTCGATGAATCTGCGCTACCCACCCGAGGCCGAGGCGTTTCGCGTCGAGTTGCGGGCATGGCTCGACGCCAACCTGCCGGCCGGACTTTCCAGCCAGACGGAGCAGCTCGAGCGAGGATCAGCCGCGCTCGAACAACTGCGGGCGTGGAACCGCACGCTCGCGGACGCGGGATACGCCGCTCTCTCGTGGCCCGTGGAGTACGGCGGGCGGGGTGCCACCTTGATGGAGCAGATCGTCTTCAACGAGGAGATGGATCGCGCGCAAGCACCTGGGCCCGTCAACATCATCGGCATGCCCAACATCGCGCCGGCGATCATGCAATGGGGCACCGAGGAACAGAAGGTCCAGTTCCTGCCGCGCATGCTTCGGGGCGACGACATCTGGTGCCAGGGAATGTCCGAGCCGAACGCCGGGTCGGATCTCGCGTCGCTCCAGTGCCGCGCGGTGCTCGACGGCGACGTGTTCGTGATCAACGGCCAGAAGACCTGGAACACGTTCGGCCACCTCGCCGATTGGTGTCAGCTCTACGTGCGGACCGACACGTCGGTCCCAAAGCACAAAGGTATCTCGTGCCTGCTCGTCGACATCTCGTCGCCGGGCGTCGAGGTGCGGCCACTTGTCACGATCACGGGCGACCCGGGGTTCAGCGAGCTGTTCTTCACCGAAGTTCGGGTGCCGTCGTCCGCGCTGCTCGGGCCGCTCAATGAAGGGTGGAAGGTCGCCACCACGACACTCGCCCACGAGCGCGCAGGCGTCGCAAAGTTGCATCTGGCCCTCCGACGAGGCGCGCGTGAGCTGATCGACGCCGCTCGGGCGACCGGTGCGGCCGACGATCCGGTGATTCGCCAGAAGTTGGCGCGGGTGTATCTCGAAGCCGAGTACCTCAAGCTGCTCGCCGACCGTGCCATCTCCGGCCAGCTGCACGGTCGACCTCTCGGCCCTGAAGGCAGCGTGGCCAAGCTCGTGTGGGCCGACGTGCAGAACCTCCTGGCCGAAGTCTCCAGCGAGGTCTTCGGCCCAGACGGCTGGACGGATGACAACGGGATGCGGCGCGTCAGCGTGCGCAGCGTCTCGATCGCCGGCGGTACGACGCAGGTGAACAAGAACATCGTCGCCCAACGAGTGCTGGGGATGCCGCGTGGACTTTGAGTTCTCTGACGAGCAGGAGCAGCTGCGCGAGTCGGTTCGACGGTTCCTCGCGGAACGCGCGCCGATCTCGTATGTGCGAGCGATGCTCGAGGATCCCGTCGGAACGACGCCCGAGGTGTGGAAGGGGTTGGCTGACCTGGGCGTGCTCGACAGCGGGCTCGGCATGATCGAGCTCGGAGTCGTCCTCGAGGAGATGGGGCGAGCCGTTCACCCGGGGCCGTTCCTGTCCACCGTCGCCGCCGGGTGGGCGCTCGACCCAGAGGACGAGCTGATGTCCCGAATCGGTGACGGCTCCATGGTCGCGACCGTGGCGCTCGACCTGAACCACGTACCCGACGCGGCCGCCGCAGATGTCGTGCTCGTGCGCGATGGCGACGATCTTTTCGCCGTCGAGGACTTCGACGTCACACCAGTGAGCACACCGGATGGCACGCGTAAGGTCGGAGCCATCACCGTCAACGAGCGCGGACGACTCGTGGGGTCGGGCGACCTCCAACCGGCGATCGACCGGTGGATGATCGGCTATGTGGTCGACGGTGTTGGCGCCGCGAGCGCGGCGCTCGACCTCGCGGTGGCCTACTCACACGAACGGGTGCAGTTCGATCGCCCGATCGGCTCGTTCCAGTCGGTGCAGCACCTGTGCGCGGACATGTTGACGGCGCTCGAACTCGGGCGGGCCGGCGCGTACTATGGGCTCTGGGCCGCCGACCACGAAGATGCTGCCGAACTTCATCGCGCCGCAACGATGGCTAAGGCGTTCGCCAGCGATGCGTTCTTCCGCATCGGCGCCGACGCCATTCAAGTGTTCGCCGGCATCGGCTACACGTGGGAGCACGACGCGCATCTCTTCTACAAGCGCCTGCTCACCCTCCAACACACCCTGGGCGGCACGCGCGAGCACCTCGAAGAGCTCGCGAGGATCGTGATCTGAGATTTTCCCCCTCAAAACGACACAACAATGTGTCGTTTTGAGGGGGAAAACGCGACGGGTTAGGCGGCCGACTTCTCGAGGATGTGGACGCCGCAGGCCGAGCCGAGGCCGATGACGTGCGCGAGTCCGACCGTGGCGCCTTCGATCTGGCGATCGCCGGCCTCACCGCGGAGGTGATGGCAGACCTCCCAGATGTTGGCGATGCCGGTGGCGGCGATTGGATGTCCTTTGGACTCGAGACCGCCCGACACGTTCACCGGCGTTGATCCGTCGCGCCACGTTGCGCCCGACTCGAAGAACGGCACTGCCTCGCCCGGCGCGCACAACATCAAGTTGTCGTAGTGCACGAGCTCCGCTGTCGCGAAGCAGTCGTGCAACTCGACGAGGTCGAGGTCTTCGGGTGCGACGCTCGCCTGCGCGTAGGCCAGTTCGGCCGCGTTGCGCGTGAGGGTGTTCACGTCCGGCAGGATCTGGCACGCCTCTTGCCACGGGTCGGTCGTGAGCACCGATGCGCTCACCTTCACCGCACGACGGCGTTGATCGGGATCGAGCGTCTTGAGCTTCGCGTCGGACACGACGACCGCAGCGGCTGCACCATCGCAGTTGGCCGAGCACATCGGGCGCGTGTTCGGGTAGGCGATCATCACGTCGTTCATGATCTCGTCGAGGCTCATCTTCTTCTGATACGCGGCCATCGGGTTGAGCGTCGAGTGTGCGTGGTTCTTTTCGCTGATGCGGGCGAACAACTCGAAGCTCGTGCCGCCGTACTTGTGGCCGTACTCCATGCCCACCTGCGCGAACACGCCCGGCATGGTTTCGGTGCCGATGCGCCCGTCGACGGTGGCGACGGCCCCGTAACGTCCGTGGGGCTCCCACTCCTTCTTGTCGCTCTTCGGACGTCCGCCGGCTCCGAGCAGGCCCACGCCTGCGAGCTTCTCGACGCCGACGGCGAGCCCCATGTCGCACTCTCCGGCCTTCACGGCCATGATCGCCGTGCGCAGCGCGGTGGCGCCGGTGGCGCACGCGTTGGCCACGTTGTAGACGGGGATGCCGGTCTGGCCGATCTGCTTCTGAAGTTGCTGGCCGATCCCGCCACTCGCGCCCATGAGGTTTCCGGCCGCGAGTACGCCCATCTGCTTCATCGTGACGCCGCCATCCGTGAGTGCACCGAGCGCGGCTTCGGCGGCGAGGTCGACAGTGTCCTTGTCCGGATACTTGCTGAACTTCGTCATGTGGATCCCGAGGATCCAGATGTTGTCTGCCATCAGTCGATCTCCTTTAGACCGGTTCGAAACCGAAGCCGACAGCCTCGGTGCCGTTGTCGTCGGTGCCGATTGGATACGTCGCCAACTTGACCTTCATCCCGAGATGCACGTGATCAGGGTCGGGTTCGGTGTTGATGATGTTGCCCCGCACGCTCGTGCCGTCACAGTCGATGACCGCGGCAACGAAAGGCACAGGGATGCCAGGCGCTGCCATCGAGACGATGGTGAAGGCCCGCACCTCACCGTCTGTCGGTACGGCTGCCTTTTCGAACGAGGTGGCACCACACGCCGCGCACGCGTTGCGCCGGTCGAAGAACCGCGCCCCGCACTCGATGCATTGATTCGCCTCCAAGTGCGGGTCGTCATCCAGCACCAAGTACTCGACCAAAGGAACAGCTTTTGCCACAATCTCCTCCTCGCTTTGCCCTTGCCCCAGCGAGCGACGTTACTGCTACGGGTCCGGAATCTCGTAATGATCGAGATCTTTCGGTTCCGGATACGCCGGGTCCATCGCTTCGAGCGTGTCGACCAGGACCCGGCTCACCGCCCAGTTCCGGTACCACTTGTGATCGGCGGGCACCACGTACCAGGGAGCTTCCTGCGTTGCGGTACGCCCGAGCATCTCCTCGGCTGCGGCCTGGTACTCAGGCCAACGCTTGCGCTCCTTCAGGTCCTCTGGGTTGAACTTCCATCGCTTGGCGGGATCGTCGAGCCGAGCCTGCAGCCTGCGACGCTGTTCTTCAAGAGAGATGTGGAGCCAGAACTTCACGATGGTCGTCCCCTCCTCTGCAAGGTGACGCTCGAAGTCGTTGATCGCGTCGTAGCGAGCGCGCCACACCGGCTCTGGAACGAATGCGTGAACCCGGACGATGAGCACATCTTCGTAGTGAGAACGATTGAAGAGTCCCATCTCTCCCTTTGCGGGAACCGCGCGGTGTGCCCGCCAAAGGAAGTCGTGTTTGCGCTCCTCTTGACTCGGCGCCTTGAAGGCGGTGACCCGCACGCCGAGCGGATTCACGCCGCGAAACACGTGGCGTATCGTGCCGTCCTTGCCACTGGTGTCCATGCCCTGCAGCACGACCAGCAGCGCGCGCTCCCCTTCGGCCCAGAAGCGATCCTGAAGGGAAGACAGTTCATCGCACAGCTCGTCGAGCGCTGGTTTCGTCGCCGACTCGTCTCCGGGCGCACCCCGCGTGGAGTCGGGGTCGATCGCTGCCAGATCGAACGGCCGACCAGGGGGAACCAGCCACTGTGCGCCGAGCATGAGACGACCATGATCCTCGATTTCGCACCTGGCACCGGCATCGCCGGTACGTCCTGGGCTTTGCGCTGGGCGGTGGGCCTACCGCGTCACGCTCAGCGACGGGCCGCGCGCGAGTGTCTGCAGCACGACGCAGTAGCGCTCGGTGGTCGCGATCAGCGCGTCGAGGTCCTCGGCCGCGGCACTCGATTCCAAGTCGAACGTCAGCCGAATGGCGCTGAATCCGACGGGCGCATCACGATCAACGCCCAATGTCCCCCGGAAGTCGAGGTCTCCTTCGGCGTGGACCGTGCCCGTGACGTCGATCGCTCGATTCGTCGCGACCGACCGAAGCGTGACGCCCGCGCACGCGACCAGCGCCTGCAGCAACATGTCGCCGGAACACGCCATCGTGCCGTCGCCGCCCGTCGCTGGATGTAGGCCGGCCTCCACGAGCGCCCGACCGGTTTGGACGGAGCACGCGACATCGTCCCCACTGAGTGAACCCTCGGCCCGCAGGGTGATCATCGCGGTGGTCGGTTCCTCGCGGTACCGGTCCTTGAGCGGGCGTTGCACCTCGCGCAGCGCGTCACCATCCATGATCGCTCAACTCCTTCGGCGTGGTGTCACGGCAGTCTCATACGGCTCGCAGCGTCGCGCCGGCCACCGGCACGTCGAACGTCTGACACCAGATCAGCACGCTCCATTCGCCTTGATCGACCGTCGTCCCGGTCGGGATCACGTAGTACTGCGTTCCTCGGTTTCCGCGCAGATCGTCGAGCCGCGTCCCGTCCCTCTTGGAGTCTGCATCCGTCCGCGGCACCACATAGACGTCATAGTCGGGACCGGGCTGGATGTCGATGTTTTCCAAGCCGAGCGTTGAGGTTCCATCGGGCTGGAGATAGATCGTCGCGGTTCCACTCGCTCGATGATCGATGCCGCGGAGCGCGCCAGCCCGCGACGCGACCGGCGTCGGGGGCACGCTCGTCGCTGGCGGAACGGCCGCGGAGTTCGCCGTGTTCGAGGTGACCACCGTCGCAACCGGCAAGGTCTCGAGCACCGTCGTGTCGCTGTACGCGGGAAGCACAACGACCTTGAGGACCCCAAGCGCGGCGGCGCCGAACACGAGAACGCGCAACGCCGGCCACTTCGTGTAGCGCACCAAGACCAGGCGACCCGCGATCCAACCCATCGCCACAACCGCCATGAGGGCGATCGACTTCGTGCTGCTGAAGGCACTCGTCGCCGCCGACCGCTCCGTGACGGCGAACACGCCCAGCCCGAGACCCAACAGCACCTCGGGGAGCAGCTCCCACCACCGCACGCCCCAAGGCAGTCTCAAGCTGGTCCGTCGAAGTTCGGAGCGCGCTTCTCGGTGTGGCTTGCGAGACCTTCACGGGCATCCGGGCCGCCGAAGCCGATGAACTCGTAGGCCAGCGACGCGTCGAACGTCGCCGACTGGGCGCGGTACCAATTGTTCAGCGTCTGCTTTGTCCACCGGATGGCGGACTGCGCACCATCTGCGAGTTGCGTTGCCACCTCGAGGGCACGATCTTGCACCTGGTCGTCGTCCACGCACAGCGAGACGAGCCCGATGCGCTCGGCCTCCTCGCCGGTGAGCGTGTCGCAGGTGAGTAGGTAGTACTTCGCCTTGGCCATGCCGCAGAGCAACGGCCAGCAGATGGCGGCATGGTCGCCGGCGGTAACGCCCAAGCGCGTATGACCGTCGATGATCCTCGCCGTCTTCGCCACCACGGAGACATCCGCGAGGAGTCCAGCGACCAAACCGGCGCCGACTGCGGGTCCGTGCATGGCCGACACGATCGGCTTCGAGCAGTTGATGACGTTGAAGACGAGGTCGCGGGCTTCCCGCATGACCCGGGTGCGCGCCGCGTAGTCGTTCATCACCGAGTCGATGAGTTCGAAGCTGCCGCCGGCCGAGAACGCCTTGCCCGCGCCGCGCAGGAGCGCCACGTTGGTCTCGGGGTCCCGATCGATCGTGAGCCACACGTCTGCCAACTGACGATGCACCGCCTCGCTGACCGCGTTCAACCCTGGCCCGTCGAGCGTGATGCGCAATACCGCGGGCGCCGGACGGTCGAAGGTCAGGTCAGGGAACGCGTCGTAGGTCAGTATCCGCGTGCCGCCCGCAGCGTGCGGCGCCACACGCCGCGGTACGAGTCGAGACCGTCGGCGGACAGCCAGCCGTCCGGGCCGGCGGCGATGGACACCCGCTCGGGCACGCTGCCCCAGACCGGTACGTCGGCTTCCGCCCATCCGGCCACGACATCCTGGTAGTCGCGGGTGTAGGTGCGGGCCGAGCAGATCACGAGGCCGGCAGGAACTTTGCGCGGCACCATCGAGAGCACCGCCTCGACCCGCGGGGTCTCGACGCCACCGACCCGAGTGGGGATCACCACGGCATCGGCGAAGTCGAGGGCCTTGGCCAGCAGCCGCTCGTGACCCGGAGGCGTATCGACGACGGCCACCTCGTCGTCACCCTTGATGCCGTCGAGCGCCTTGGCCAGCAGCCGCTCGGTTGGCGCCTCGACGAGGCTCACCCACTCGAACTGCTCGTCCTCGGAGTTCTCGAGCCAATCGGCGGCGCTGGCCTGAGGGTCGGCGTCGACCAAAGTGGCGGAGCGGCGACCTCCGCCCGCAGCCAGCGAGGCCAGGTACACCGAGGTCGTTGTCTTGCCGACCCCACCCTTCAGAGCAGCTACCACGACGATCATCGCCCGAACGTAGCCGCGGACGCGGCCGCCGCGGAGAGGCCGGAGAGCCCGGAGCGGAGCTCGTCGATCGTCGGCCATCCGAAACCGAGGCGGAAGTAGCGATCGTCGACCTCGAACCAATGGCCGGGACCCACGTACGTGCCCTGATCGGCCAGCAGAACCTCGTAGAACCGCGAGATGTCGATATCGACCTCAGGTCGCACACGAACCAGACCGACGACCCCACCGGACGGCTCGACCCAGTCGAAGGTGTCCTGACCCGTCAACCAGTCGCGCACGATGGCGAGGCGGGAACGAACGTCGTCGAGGATCGACGGCAGAATCCGTTCACGATCGGTCAGTACGTGACCGGCGATCGCCTCATCGAGCGTCGGGCCACAGATGACCATCTGCTCCTTCGCGGCCAGCAACATCTCGGCGATCACGGGATCGCGGCAAATCGCCCAACCGACGCGGAGGCCGGGAAGTCCATAGGCCTTCGACATCGACGAGACGCTGATCGCCCGGGTCGAGAGACTGGCGGCAAGGGGCAGCGGCACGCCGTGGGTGAGATCGCGGTAGGTCTCATCGACGAGCAGCGCCGCTCCACTGCGCTCGGCGAGGTCGACAACGGCGTGCAGCGAGTCGGCCGACAACACGGTGCCGGTCGGGTTGTGAGGGCAGGTGACGCTGATGAGGCGAGTGGTACCGGGCCGCACGCGGGCCGCGAGCCGATCGACGTCGAGCCGCCATTGATCGTCGAACGCGAGGTCGACGATGTCCACCTCCGCTCCGATGGCACGAGGGGTCTCGAGATTCGTCGCGTAGTTGGTCCGCACGACGACCACGTGATCGCCGGCTTCGAGCAACGAGGTTGCCGTGCTGAACAGTGCGGCTGCTGCTCCCGGCGTCACAAGCACGTCATCTGCGACGAGACCGTCGCCGCCGGCCGCCACCGCGTCCCGCAAACCTCGTTCTCCGAGGTGATCGCCGTAGCAGAGCAACAAATCGGAGAGGTCGAGGTCGAGACCCAGGTCGGTGAGGCGCCGGTCGGCCACCGAGCTCTCCGAAAGGTTGTAGGCGATCGTGTCGTAGCCGAGCTGCTCCGGTGACTCGATCTCGATCGGCATCCGTCGATAGCGCACGGGCCGAGCGTGACACAAGCGGCCGCGCGCGCGAGGAGGGGCGGAGAGACCGGTAATGTCGACGGCTTCCATGACTGTTGACAACGACGAATCAGACACGAACGACGAGTGGCAGTTCGGCGACTCGCCCCTGGCAGGGGTGGACGAGGGTGGCGGCGGCCTGCTTCGACAGATTCTCGATGAGGTCACCGCGATGCGCGCGAGCGCGGCCGGGGACCGGGTCGCGCTGGCCGAAGCGATCACCGGCAGCCTCTCCAAGATCGAGGATCAACTGGGCCAGCTCCGCGGCGACGTCGCCGCGGTTCGGGCCGAGCTCGATGCTTCTGGAGGTGTGCTGGCCGACTCGGTCGCCGGGGTCCTGGCCGCGGTCGAGGCGGATGCCGCCGACGTGAAACGGATGGCCGCCGAGGTCCGCCACCTCCGGGTCTCACTCATCGGCCCCGACTGAACGCCGTGATCAGAGTCCGATGCTGCGGCCGATGATCTCTTTCATGATCTCGGTGGTACCGCCGTAGATCGTCGTGATGCGCGCATCGGCGTAGGCGCGCGCGATCGGGTACTCGAGCATGTAGCCGTAGCCGCCGAAGAGCTGCAGACAGCGATCGACGCTGCGCTTCTGCAATTCAGTGCACCACCATTTCGCCATGGCGGCGTCTTCCGCGCTCAGCCGACCCTCGTTGAGTGCGAGCACGCACTTGTCGATGAACGCCTGAGCGATCTCGACCTCGGTGGCGACCTCGGCCAGTGTGAACCTCGTGTTCTGGAACGATCCGATGGGCTGGCCGAACGCGGTGCGCTCCTTCACATAGGCGAGGGTCCAGTCCAGGGCCGCTCGAGCGGCGGCCACACCTGCGGCGGCAATGGACAATCGCTCCTGCGGCAGGTTGGCAACGAGCTGCATGAAGCCTTCGCCCTCACCTCCGAGGAGGTTCCCGACCGGGACCGAAACGTCGTTGAAGAACAGCTCCGCGGTGTCCTGCGAGTGCTGGCCGATCTTCTCGAGGTTGCGGCCCCGCTCGAATCCGTCCATGCCTCGTTCCAGAACGATGAGCGACATTCCCTTGTGTCGCTGCGTTGGATCGGTCTTGACCGCGCTGATCACCAGGTCGGCGTTGATGCCGTTGGTGATGAAGGTCTTCGACCCGTTGACGATGTACCGATCGCCGTCTCGAATCGCACTCGTCGTCATTGACGCGAGATCGCTCCCCATGCCGGGCTCTGTCATCGCGATCGCGGTGATCAACTCGCCGGACCCAATGCCGGGCAGCCACCGTTCTCGCTGCTCGTCGGTGCAGTAGCGCAGGAAGTACGGCAGGCAGATGTCGTTGTGCAGTGTGATCCCCAACCCGACACCGCCCGCGCCCGCGGCCTGGACTTCCTCACCGATCACGAGGTTGAAGCGAAAGTCATGCACTCCCGCTCCCCCGAATTGCTCGGGGATGTCGAAGCCGAGAAACCCGTGCTCACCCGCGGCCGCAAACACCTCCCGAGGGACGATGCCGGCGACGTCCCACTCCTCCCGGTGCGGGAGGACCTCCTTGTCCAGCCAACTCCGGAAGCTGGCTCGCAACTGTTCGTGCTCGTCGTCGAACAGATCTCGTTGCATCTGGTGCCCAGCTAGACGTGCACGAGGGATTCGATGGCGATGAAGTGGCACACCGCCGCGGCCACCACCATCACGTGCCACACCTCGTGGTAGCCGAAGACACGTGGGAACGGGTCTGGGCGCTTCGATCCGAGGACGAAGACGCCAACCGTGTACATGACGCCCCCCGCGAGCACCAACGCCAGCTGCGTCATCGTCAGTTCCCGGACCAGAACGGGCGAGGCCGCAACCGCGACCCAGCCCAGCGCGATGTAGCAGGCCCCTCCGACATATCGGCGCTCCGCGATGCCCACCGCGGCGAGGACGATTCCGATCACGGCGCCCGTCCACACCGACACCAACATCAAGGTCCCGACGAGGCCGCCGAGGACGACCAAGCACATCGGTGTGTAGGTGCCGGCGATCATCACGAAGATCGTGCCGTGGTCAAGACGCTTCAGCCGGGCCCGCCACGCGGGCGACCACCAGCGTCGGTGATACAGGCCGCTCACACCGAACAGCGCGGTCAGTCCCAGCGCGTAGACCGCGGCGCCGACCTGTGGTCGCCCGGAAGATGCGTTGAGAATGAGCAGCACACCTGCGGGCAGCGACAGGAAGAAGCACAGCAAGTGCAACCAACCCCGCAGGATCGGGGCTTGGGCGGCGACGGTGATCGACCCGGTGTCGCTCGTGTCGAGAAGGTCGTTGCCCACGAAGTCAACGATACGGCTCAGGATCGACGGATGAGGTGGCGGCCCACAAAGGACCGCGGGCGCGATGATCGGCCCGTGACGAACCTTCCTCCCACGCTGCACGTGCCGCGACCGGACGAAGCGGCTCCCGCGGATGAGATGACCATGCTGCGGGGCTGGCTCACGCATCTTCGGGGCAGCGCGATCTACAAGGTGGAAGACCTCGACGACACCCAGATCCGGTGGAAGCCGCATGCCACCGCGAACTCGCTCGGTGGCATCGTCATGCACCTGGGCCACTGCGAGCGGATGTGGGTACGGATCATCTTCGCCGGCGAGGCGGCGGAGCTGACCCCGGCACAAGAGCAGTTCGTCGTCCCGGAAGGATGGTCAGCCGACGACGTGATCGCGTTCTACAAGGCCGAGACCGCCGCCGCCGACGCGGTCCTCGATACGGCCGACTCTCTCGACACTCTCTCCGCGGCCACGGGGCGACCGGCCACACTGCGCTGGATCGTGACGCATCTCGTCGAGGAGATCGCGCGCCACGCCGGGCACATGGACATCACGCGCGAGTTGATCGACGGTCGAGTCGGTCGATAGCGGCGTCGCGGCTGTCGAATCGCCGGCGTACGACAAACGCATACACGAGCGCGATCGGAAAACCGATCAGAAACGGCGCCGCCACCGCCTGCGCCGTCACCCAGGTCGTGCGCCGGTGTCCGCTGGACTCCCACTGCTCGCGAGATCGGAGTGACGCGTCGGTCGCACCCCATAGCGGCGCACCGATGAGGAGGAGGAGCAACAGCGTGCCCCCGAGCGCAGCGTTGCTGAAGTCCAGCAACTTCAGCGCCGAGGCGAGGAGGATCACGACCAGCACCGGTCGGATGAGCGCATCGGGTGCCCGCGATGACACTCTCGCGCCGAGGTAGACGCCTGGCAGGCTTCCGATCAGCAACGAACCGGTGAGCGCAAGGTCGACGTGACCGAAGAGGGCATGACTCAACGTGGCCGCACCGACGAGCGGAATCGCTTGGACGAGATCGGTGCCGACCAGCTGCTTTCCCGACAGTCGCGGATACAAGAGCAGGAGCATCACCATCATCAGGGAGCCCGATCCGACGGACGTCATGCCGACGACGAATCCTCCGGCGAGGCCGATGAGCACCGTCGCGACGCGCTTCAGCTGCACCTCCTGTTCGTCCGGCGGGGAGCCGTCGCGTGCGGCACGGAATCGGGCACGAGCACCGAGAAATGCTCGGGTCGTCATCGACACCGCAGCCACGATCAGCGCCCATCCGAGCAAGGTCTTGATCCGCTTCGCGACCTCTGGGCCGCTCCCCAGTTCGTTGAGCACGAACACGCCGGCGAACGCGGCAGGTACAGAGCCCAAGGCGAGCCATCGGGCGAGCGGCCAGTTGACCGTCCCTCGACGGAAGTGCACGGTCGCACCAACCGGCTTCATCACGAGCGACGCCAGCAGGTCGCTCGAGACCGCGGTGCCGGGGTCGATGCCGAACACCAGGACGAGGATCGGCGTCATGAGGGCGCCGCCGCCCATACCAGTGAGTCCGACGGTGAACCCGACGAGGGCGCCCGCCACCGCCTTCCAAAAATCGAGTTCCACTACGACCGTGACCAGCGAACGACGTCGTCGATCTCGCCGCTCTCGACGTCGTACACGAAGCCGGCGATGTCGTTCAACGGCTCGAGGTACGGCTGGGCCGTGAGCAGCGCGATGTCCTCCCGGAGAACGGCGGCATGGTCGTCGATTGGGAAGAACCCGAGATCGGCGCCCGTGAGCCTGCGCAGCTCCTCATCTGTCACACCCGCGAGACCGCACTTCGTGTGCTGCATCACGACAACGGTGTCCACGCCGAGCACGTGGCTCGACAGGGCCAGGCTTCGCAACACATCGTCGGTCACCCGACCCCCGGCGTTGCGAATCACCAATGCCTCACCGAGATGCAGACCGAGCACCGCGAACACATCGATGCGCGCATCCATGCACGTGACGACCGCGAGTCGTCGACCGGGGCGAGCGTCGGCGACGTTCGCCCTGGCGGCCGCGTAGCCCTCGTTGGCGTCGAGGAGCCGTGCGATCTCTGTCATGCGAACTCATTAGGCGTCCAGCACCCGAACGCGCAAGTGGCCCCGGGCACACTCGCCCGGGGCCACTTGGGGTGGGGAATGAATCAGACGCCGGAGCTCGACGTCGACGGGGTTGCCGCGGTCGAGCTGGAGCTCGACGACGAGCTGCCATCGGCCTGCGCCGCGGCGGCCGCGTCTTCTTCCGCCTCGCGGGCGGCACTCTCGCCGGCCTCGTGTGCCGGATCCTCGTTGGAGCCGTGGGGTCCGACACCCTTGAAGGCCTGGCCCGCGTCCTCGGCCGCCTCGCGCTCCGGGCTCTCACCGGCCTCGTGGGTCGGGTCCTCGTTCGACCTCGGTGTCGCGGTGGTCGAACCCGACGCGGTCGACGGTGTCGTGGAGGTCTGTGCGTTCGCCGCGGACGGACCGAAGAGCGCCACACCGACGCCACCTCCGACCAGGAGCGAGGCCGCCAGAGCTGCGGCTGCAATGGGCTTCTTCATCGTGACTGTGTCCTCTTTCGTGGTTGCGGTTACTCGAATCTCGAGTAACCGCAACATAAGAAGGTCACATGGGAACGGGCTGAGCGTCGCCGGAGCCTGTCCGTAGAGCCCGGGCCGTGATGTCTAGACGAGCCGCGGGTTCCACAACATCGCGCCGCCGAGCGCGATGACGAGCGCGATCATCGCTGCGACAGCGAAGGCCACGACAAGCTCTTGTTGCTGAGCGATGTGGCCGATCCTCGTACCGATCTTCTCGTAGACGGAGGCCAGTTCGTTTCCGCTCGTGGCAGTGAAGGTCGCGCCGCCGGTCGTCTGCGCGACCTCTGCCATCGCTGCCGGGTCCGCCGGCACCCGGACCCTCACACCGTTGCTGACGACGGTCCCGTTCGCGGTGCCGTATGCGATCGTGTAGACGGGCACGTGTTGGTCGGCGGCCGCTCGAGCAGCAGCGGTGAGGGAACGACCGATCGTGTTGGCGCCATCTGCCAGCAGGATCACGGCTGCGAAGGGCTTGTCGGCCGCGATCACGGTGTCGCTCGTGGCCGCCTTGATGTCGTCGAGTGCGGTGAACAGGCCCTCTCCCGCCGCGGTGCCGTGACCCCGGGCGAGACGGTTGAGCGCGTCGTCCAGCGCGGTGCGGTCGGTTGATGGGGTGGCGAGGGTGTGGCCACCGTCATCGAAGGCCACCAGCCCGATGCGGAAGGTGACCGGCGCGCCAGCCACGAATTTCTTGGCCTCGGTGATGGCCGCGGCGAGGCGGGTCGGCGCGACGTCGGTGGCGGTCATCGAGCCGGACACGTCGATCGCGAGCATCACGACAGCCTCGGTGCGAGGGACCTGGACGGTTTGGGCCGGACGGGCCAAGGCGACGACCAACGCCAGGATCGCGACACCCAGAGAACCTGCGACGAGATGACGACGCCAGCTTGCCCGTCTCCCAGACACCGCTTCGACCAGCCGGACGTCCGGATGACGGACAGCGCGCGGCCGTCTCCGTCGTTGCAGCCCCACATAGGCGACGCTGAGTGCTCCCACGATGAGCAGCAACCAGAACTTTCCGGGAGAGAGAAACGTCACTGAGTGTCCTGTCGACTCAGAGGGAGCGGGAGGTCAAGGCCATGGCCAGGATGGTGGACAGAACCAGAGCAGCTACCGCCGTGCCGAGCAGCGCCCGCGTGATCTCGCGCTGCTGCGTGGTGTAGCCGACGGTGAGTTGGATGTTCCGGTAGACGTCGCGCAGCTGGCCGAGCGAAGCGGCCTCGAAGTAGCCACCGCCGCTGATCTTCGCGACCTTGGCCATGGTGGCGTTGTCGGCGGGCACCGGAATCGTCTGGCGATCAACCGTGACGGTGCCGGACGGCGTGCCGAACGCAATTGTCGAAACGGGTACCCCGGCGTCGGCGGCCGCTTGGGCAGCCTGCAGGATCGAGCGTCCCTTGTTGGTCACGCCGTCCGACAAGAGGACGATCGCCGCAGGGAGGCGCTTGCCGGTAGCAGCCGTATCCGTGGTCGAGCCGGGATTGAGCGCCGCCGTGATCGCGTCGAGGGCGGTGTAGATGGCTTCGCCTCCTGCGGTGCCCGGGCCGGTTTCGAGCCCTTCGATTGCGTTGAGGACGGTGTTGCGGTCCGTCGTCGGACTCACGAGCAGTCGTGCGCCACCGTCGAATGCAACGAGACCGAGGTCGATGCCGGGCGGGACGGAGTTGGCGAAGTCGAGCGCGCCGCTCGCCGCGGCTCGGAGGCGGTTTGGAGCGACATCCGTCGCGATCATCGACGCCGACACATCGACCGCCACGATCACCACGCCTTCGTTGCGAGGTACCCGCTCGGAGCGAACCGGTTGCGCGATCGCTCCGACGATTGCAGTAAGACCCACCAATGCGAGCGCGGTCGGCACGTGGCGTCGCCAACCAAGCGATCGCGGCGCGATGCTCGCGAGCAGGGCAGGATTCGTGTACCGCTGGATTGCTTGTTGGCGGCGACGCTGGAGCAGTACGTAGGCGACGATGAGCCCGACGACGACGATCAGCAACCACAGGCGGCTCGGGTGCAGGAAGGTCATCGCCGCCGCTTCTTCGCTACGACGAACTTCACCACGTCGAGCAACCAGTCCCGATCAGTCGCGACGTCGAGCAGGCCGGCCCGCGTGGCGCGCACCGCGGCCGTCGTCGAGGTTCGGCGCTCGCTCGCGGCGGCCTCGTAGCGGGCGCGAAAGCGACGGCTGCTGGTCTGCACCTCGCGTAGCGCGCCGGTCTCCGGGTCGACCAGCGTCAGCACGCCCACCGGTGGGAGGTCGTCCTCGCGGGGGTCGGAGACACGGGCGACGACGACATCGTGCCGTGCGGTGAGCGCGCGTAGTTCGCGCGGCCAGTCGCTTCCGTCGAGAAGATCAGACACCACGACGACCAGACCGCGGCGCTGCGCCAGGAACTGCACGCGGCGCAACGTGTCCGCGAGAGAGCCAGATCCTCCGGCGGCGGGCGCTCGGCGTTGCAAACGATGCAGCAACGCGAGCACAGAGTCACGGCTGGCACGAGGAGGGATGACCTCGGTGCGCGCACCGTCGAACACCACCGCGCCGATGCGGTTTCCGGCACGCGCCGTGAGGAATCCGAACGCGCCGACAACAGCGACCACGAGATCGCGTTTCTCGCAACGAGCGGTTCCATAGTCGAGGCTCGCGGTGCCGTCGACGACGATCCACGTTTCGAGCTCGCGCTCCGCGATCGTGTCGCGCACATGCGTTGCGTTCGAGCGCGCGGTGAGATTCCAGTCGATGCGACGCACGTCGTCGCCGACGTTGTACAAGCGACCGCTTCCGGCGTCCGTCCCGGTGCCTGGGACAAGCCCTTGGTAGTCACCGTGCAGCAGACCATCGAGCTTGCGGTTGATCGCCAGTTCCAGCTGACGGAGGCTGCGCTCGGTGCTCGTGATCTCTGCGGTCACGAGGTCGGTCATGCCGCGGAGCCGACCTGTCCTTCGAACGCCACGCCGTCCTGGCTGGGCGCGACCCTCGGAGCGACGACTGTAGTGACGATCCTCTCGACGACCGAGTCGGCGTCATAACCATCCGCGAGCGCTTCATACGACAGCAGGACCCTGTGCCGCAGCACATCGCGGGCGACGTCATAGATGTCCTGTGGGAGCGCGTACGTGCGGTCTCGCATGAGCGCCAAAGCACGACCTGCTGCCATCAGCCCAAGGGTGGCACGAGGACTCCCCCCATGTGCGATCACCCCAGCCAATTCGGGAAGGCCGTGCTCGGCCGGCCGCCGCGTGGCGGCGACGAGGCGCACCACGTAGTCGAGCACCGCGTCATGGACGAAGACGTGCGCCGCGGCGGACTGGAGGCTGATGAGCCGGTCCGCATCGAGGACGGCCCGAGCCACGGGCGGGTCCACGCTCATGCGCCGGGCGATCTCTGCTTCCTCGCGATCGGTGGGATAGTGCACGGGCACCTTCATCAAGAATCGGTCGCGTTGCGCCTCCGGAAGCGGGTAGACGCCTTCGCTCTCGATCGGGTTCTG
>JBEEGD010000577.1:0-10314 GCA_041166685.1 Acidimicrobiaceae bacterium
ACCGCGGGACGCGGGCCCGATTGGCTGTCGTCATACGCGAGGTGACCGACCATCTCGCGATCCTCGAACGTGTAGGTGATGTCCTCGACGTGCACGGCAGTCGACGCTAGACGTGCGATAGAACGCCCGCATGGGAGCGCTCGATGGGTTGAAGGTCGTCGAGGCCGGGTTGCTCGTACAGGGACCGCAGGCCGCGGCGACATTGGGGGAGTGGGGGGCCGACGTGATCAAGGTCGAACTCCCGGGCATCGGCGATCAATCACGGTGGTTGCCCGTCCAGCCGGGTGACGGCCGAAGCGCGTACTTCATCGGCTGCAATCGAGGGAAGCGGAGCGTGACGGTCGACCTGCGTGCACCCGATGGTCGCGACGTCTTCTTGCGACTCGCGGAGTGGGCCGACGTCGTCATCACGAATTTCGCGCCCGGGACGATGGAAGGGTGGGGTCTCGGATACGAGGACGTGTCGGCCCGCAATCCGCGCGTCGTGTACGCCGCTGGCTCGACGTATGGAACCGAGGGCAGCGATGCAACCCGCGAGGGCGCCGACCTCAGCGCGCAGGCAGCGGGTGGCCTCATAAGCACGACGGGCCGAGACGGTCACGAAGTCACACCCGTGGGCGCGACCATCGCCGACCACACCGCGGCACAGAATCTCGTCGCCGGAATTCTCGCCGCGCTGTTCGCACGAGAGAAGAGCGGTGCAGGCCAACGCATCACGACATCACTCTTGGGCGGACAGATCTGGGCGCAGGCAAGTGAGTACACCGGCTGCCTGTTGCGCGGTGCCCCCGCCGGACGAGCCAACCGCGGGCATCCGTTGATCCCTGGCTTGTACGCCATCTTCCCCACGGCGGACGGATGGATCGCGGTTGTGGGCATCGTCGGCTCGCTCCGGCAAACGTTCTTCGAGGTCGTCGGCCGTCCCGAGTTCACGGAACGCTTCGCCCAACCGCTGTATTGGGAAGCCGAGAAGGCCGAGCTCTTCCCGTTGCTCGACGAGGCATTCGCGACCGCGACCACGGCGGAGTGGTGCGATCGTCTGCGCGCCGCAGGTCTGCGTCACGCGCCCGTCCGCGATCACGGAGAGGTCGTCGCCGATCCCAACGTGTGGGCCAACGGGTACCTCGTGAACATCGAGGGCGTCGACGTCGTCGCCGCACCTGTCTCCTTCAGCTCTACTCCAGCGCGTTCGTCAGCCGTCGCACCGGAGCTCGGCCAACACACCGAGGAGGTGCTACTCGAACTCGGCTACACCTGGGACGACATCACGCGTCTCCAAGACTCAGGCGCCATCTGAGGTGCAGCATCGAGTCGGCTGACGTCCGGCGAAAACCCGGATGTCAGCCGACACGATGGTCAGCCGCTGACCTCGCGCAGGAGAGCGTTGTCGGCGGTGAAGTCGTACTCGTAACGGTCGCGGCCCTCGCTCTGCCACCAGCTGTACGAATCTCGATACGCCGCCTCGAGCCCGAGCTCCGGCCGCCACGAGAGGTCGGCCTTGGCCTTGTCGTTGGCGAAGATCGCCCCACCCACCAACGCCTCGCCCCAATGGACCAGCGGAGAACGCTGACGGCGGGCGACGTCGAGCGGAACGTGCACGATCTCCGGCTCGACGCCAGCAGCCTTGGCCATCAACCGGATGCACCCGAGCACGCTCGCGACCTCGTCGCCCGCGACGTTGTACGCCTCCCCGACGGCGCGGTCGTCGTCGGCAACCGACGCGATGCAGCGAGCAACGTCGTCGATGTGAATGAGGTGCACGAACGGGAAGCCTTCGGCGGGCACGAAGATCGGTCGCCCCTGTCGCAAACGCTCGAAGAAGATCGGCTCGCGCGAAGCCAGCGGCGTGCGCGGGCCGATCGTGTGCGTGACGCGCATCGACGTCGCGGGAAAGCCCTCGTCCTCGAAAAGCCCGCGCAGGTAGTCCTCACACTGCACCTTGCCGACGCCATACGCCTTGCGCGGGTCGTCGTCCGACGCGTCGTGCCGCCGCGACGCCTCGCGCACGGGCTGCACGAAACTCCGCCGGTACACCGCCACCGAGCTGGTGAACACGAAGTGTTGTATCCGGCCGCGGAACAGCTCGACCAACGGCTCGAGGTCGCTCGGCCGGTAGGCGGTGTTGTCGAACACGACGTCGAAGTCATCCCGATGGTCCGCGAGCACTTCCGTCAGCACCCCGGGCTGCTGGCGATCGCCGTGGAGGCGGCGCGTGCCATCTGGCATGTCGGCTATGTGGCTGTTGAGCACCGTGACGTCGTGTCCCCGTGCGGCCAGTTCGAAGAGCAGCCGCATCCCGATGTAGCGATTGCCGCCGAGGACCAGAACGCGTTTGCTCATCCACCTAGATTTAGCGCGATGGCACTGATCGAGGGCGAGCGGCTGGTGCCCGTCGAGCTGGTGGACCAATTCCGGGAACAGGGCTATGTCGTCGTGCCCAGGCTGCTCTCTGTCGATGAGCTCGATCACTACGGCGCACTGGTCACCGAGGCCGTGCGGTACCGGACCTCTGGCGACACCGTCCCGCTCGAGGAGAAGAGCCGGTACCAGCAGTCGTTCGTGCAATGCATGAACCTCTGGGAGGACTTTCCGGAGATTCGCAAGCTCACCTTTCACCCGATGGTCGGAAGGGCGGCGGCGGAGTTGCTGGGGGTCGACGCCGTACGCCTCTGGCACGACCAGGCGCTCTACAAACAGGCGGGCGGACGCGAGACCGACCCGCATCAAGATCACCCGTATTGGCCGATCAAGGAGACCGCCTCCGTCACGGCATGGATCCCGTTCGAAGGCTCGACGCTTGCATCGGGCGCCATGGCTTACTTGCCCGGCTCGCACGCGATCGGGCTTCGCAAGTTCGTCAACATCTTCTTCGGCGAGCCGCACGACCTTCTCGCTGACCCTGAGCTCGCGGGCATCGATCCCGTCTACGTCGAGGTGCCGAAGGGATCGGTGGCGTTCCACCACGGGCTCACCGTGCACCTCGCGGCTCCGAACACCACAGGCACCGACCGCGCCGTGCACACGGTCATCTTCTTCCCCGACGGCAGCACACGCGGGTATCCGTATCCACACTTCGCGGTCGACCGCGCGGCCATCGAGGTCGGGAACGTGATCGACGGCGATGTCACGCCGATCGTGTGGCCCCGACCCGACGGCGATCTCCCTGCGCGGCCCGCGGTGGCGTTCACGGTGCCGGCCGGCATCGCCAACACCGGAGCCGTGCCGTCGTGACCGACACTCCCATCCGGCGCGTGACCGAAGCCGGGCCGGTGCATGACGAGCGCGAGATCGAAGCAGTGGTGGAGGTGTTACGCACCACCCGTCTCGACTTGGGTCCGAGAGTCGAGGAGTTCGAGCGCCAAATCGCCGAACTGCTCGCGAAGCGGCATGGCGTGATGGTCAATTCGGGCTCCTCGGCGCTGCGTCTCGCGATCGATCTACTCGGGTGCGAGCCCGGTGATGAGGTGATCACTCCCGTCGTGACCTTCTCCTCGGATGTCGCGCCGCTCGTTCAATCGGGCATCCTGCCCGCCTTCGTCGACGTCGACCCCGAGACGTACCAGATCGACGTCGAGCGCATCGAGGAGATGATCGGACGGCGCACGCGAGCGATCATGGCGCCCAACCTCGTTGGCAACTGCCCCGACTGGGATCGCATCCGCGCCATCGCGGACGAGCACGACCTCCTCGTGATCGAAGACTCGTGCGACGTTCTCGATTCATGGCTACGCGGCACGCGTACGGGCACGCGCGCCGACATCGTCGCGACGAGCTTCGCTCGCGGGCACGCCATCACCGCTGCCGGCAACGGCGGGCTGGTCGCGGTCAATGACACCGGGTGGCTCGACAAGTGCCTGATGCGACGACGCTGGGGTCGCCGCTCGGAGACCTATCTGTTCGGCAGTCGCAAAGGCACACCCGAACGGTTCGGTCCGCTCACCGACGGCACGCCCTACGACCTCGTCTTCGTGTTCGACGACGTCGGCTACAACTTCGAGCCGTCCGAGATCATGGCGGCGTACGGTCTCGTCCAACTCGAGAAGCTGCCCGAGTTCAACCGACGGCGTCAGCACAACTTCCAACTGCTCGACGACGCGATGAAGGCGCACGAAGGCAAGATCGTGCGGCCCCGCACGACCGACGGTGTGACCACGACATGGATGCGCTATCCGTTCCTCCTCGACGAAGCGATCGATCGCACCGACGTGCAACAGCGCCTCGGTGAACGCAAGATCGCAACCCGCATGGTGTGGACCGGCAACATCCTTCGCCAGCCAGGCTTTGCCAACATCCCCCATCGGGCTCCAGTCGATGGGTTTCCGAACGCCAACCGCATCACGAACACGTCGCTCTCGCTGCCGAGCCACAACAGTCTCACGAGCGACGACGTCGGCTACCTGGTCTCGTCGCTCGACGAGGTGTTCGGCGCGCTGTGAAGCTGCGACCTCGAACGGACGAGCTCTGCGATTCCCCTCGACCTGAATGAGCTGGTGGCGCCGGGACACGCCGCACTGGTGACCGTCGAGGTGCAGGACGGGGTCGTCGGTGAGCACAGCCTGCTGCCCGACCTGGCGCAGGCGGCCGAGCCCATCCTGCCGCGCATTGCGGCGCTGGCCCGGGCGGCGCGCACCGCGGGCGTGCCGGTTGTGCACTGCACCGCCGACGCCCGGTCCGACGAGTTGGGCGCGAACCGCAACGCGCGCCTCTTCGGCGCGATGCGCAAGCGCGGTGTACCAGTGGACAGTCGCGGCCGCGTGCATCGCGCGGTCGGCGCAGACGATGGCGACCTCGTGTTTGGCCGTCTCCACGGCGTGTCGCCGATGACGGGTACGTCGCTCGACTCGGTGCTGCGGAACAGCGGGGTCTCGACGATCGTGGCCACCGGCGTATCGGTCAACGTGGCCGTCCTCGGTTTCGCGTTCGAGGCGGTGAACCACGGCTATCAGCTGGTGATCCCGCGCGACGCGGTGGCAGGCGTCGATGAGGCGTACGTCGACGCGTTGTTCGACCGGACGCTCTCCTTGCTTGCCACGGTCACGACCACCGACGCGATCCTTCAGAGGTGGAATCAGTCCACGGCGTGAGCGCCGCGCAATGCCGCGATCTTCGCGTCGTCGTAGCCGAGCTCGGCCAAGACTTCGTCGGTGTGCTCACCCAACGCGGGCGCAGGACCGGTCGGCTCCGTCGGCTCGCCGGTCCGGATGGGCGTCGCCAGCAGTCGCAGTGGCCCGGCCACCGGATGGTCCTGATCGATCACCCGACTCCGATCTCGGAACTGCGGGTCGTCGACGAGTTCGCGCGCGGTGTTGACCGGCGCGCCCGGCACGTCGTGCTCGATGAAGAAGCTCACCCACTCGGCTTGGGTTCGGGTGGCGAAGATGCCGGCCAGCTCGCGCCGCAGCGCGACGTCACCGCGAGCGTGTTCGCCGAACTCCGCGCCGCTGCCTGGCCTCAGTAGGTCGTCGCGTTCGATCGCGTGACAGAAGCGTTCGAAGAAATGGCGCTCCGAGGCTTGGAACAGAATGTGCCGGTCGTCGGCCGTCGCGTAGTACTGATAGCGCACACCTGCGCCGAGACCGGCACCACCGGCGGCGTCACCGCCGCCGCCGTTGAGCAAGCTGTCGACGCGGCCGGCGTTCCACGCAACGGCGGCGTCGGCCTGTGCAACGTCGATGAACGCGCCTTTGCCCGTGGCTCGGGCCCGGTTCACTGCCGCCACCACTGCGAGGGCAGAATAGAGCGCGCCGGCCTGAGTGCCGATGTCGAAGTAGCGCGATGGGATTGCGGGGAACCCGTCGGCCGTCTGCTCGGGTCGCGCCAATCCGGCATACGCGTCGTACGCCACGCCGTGTGTTGCAAGGTCGCGGTATGGGCCCGTCTGCCCGAAGCCCGAGACCGCGCAGAACACGAGCGCGGGGTTGATGGCTGACAGCTCTTCGAAGCCCAGACCTCGGCGGGCGAGGGCGCCAGCGCGCAGCCCTTCGATGACCACCTCGCTGTCGCGCACCAAGTCGAGGAACACCGCGGCGCCCTCGTCCGTGCGCAGGTCGATGGCGACGCTGCGCTTCCCCCGGTTCCAGCGCAGGTGTAGATACGAGAGTCCGCCTTGCTGCGCAGCACCGACAGAGCGCGTGTAGTCGCCGCGCCCGGGCTCCTCGACCTTGATGACGTCCGCTCCGAGGTCGGCGAGGTGCATGCCGACCATGTTCGGCGCGAGCAGGGCAACTTCGACGACACGCAAGCCATCGAGCAGGGTCACGGCGTCCATTCTGGTGCGGTGGCGTACGATCGGCCGCTTGCGGAGGTGATGTCGATGGCCGTCGAGCAATCAGACGTTCGAACCCAACAGGTCGCGGACCCCGTGACCGCCGAGGTCGTGCGCAGCGCGATGGAGACCGTCTGCTTCGAGATGGCCACCTACGTGAGCCGCACGGCCACCACGCCGATCCTCAATCAGAGCAACGAACGCAACGCCACGATTCTCGACCACTCTGGCCGGCTGGCCGCGCTGTCGGTCGGGATCCCGCAGTTCATGCTGACCAGCACCCTGCCCGTTCGCTTCGCGCTCGACTTCTTCGGCGACGACCTGACTCCGGGCGACGTGCTCATCGCCAACGATCCGTACCACGGTGGCGGGCACCTCCCCGACTTCAACGTGTTCGCGCCGGTGTTCGCCGATGGCGAGCTCGTGCTGATCGCGTCGATCCAGTGTCACCATGGCGACACCGGTGGCGCAGTGCCCGGCGGCTACAACGTCCTCGCCAAGGACATTTGGTCCGAGGGTGTTCGGTATCCCGCGATCAAGGTCATCGACGGGGGTCGCGAGCGCCGCGACGTCATTTACATGATGCGGACGAACAACCGGCTGCCCGGCTTCATCGGCGACTTGCGGTCGCAGGTCGGCGCGGCGCAGCTCGGGGTGCGGCGGCTGGAGGAGATCATCGAGCGTCACGGCACGCCCATGGTGATGGCCTGTGTCGACGCCAACATCGACGACACCCGGCGGCGGTTCCGCGAAGAGGTGTCGTCGTGGCCCGACGGTCGGTACGAAGCCGATGCCTTCGTCGACAACGACCCTGTCGGCAACGAGGACATCCATGTCCACGTGAGTGTCACGGTCGAAGGCGATCACCTCACCGTGGACTTCACCGGCTCCGACACGCGACCCGAGATTCAGGGTTGGTCGACGTTCGGCAACACTCGCGGCTACGTCATCGCGCAGCTGGCCAGCCTCGTCGATTCGAGCATCCCGAAGAACGAAGGTTTCTTCGACTGCATCGAGCTCATCGTGCCCGAAGGTACGTGCGTGAACCCCGTGCCGGGCAAGCCGGTGTCGTCGGGAACGCACCATCCCGGTGTCGAGGTCGGCGACGCCATCGCGCTCGCGCTGTCGCAGATCATCCCGGACCGTTGCACACCGCAGACGTACAAGATCGGAAGCCCTCGTCAGATGTGGGGCGACAACAACCCGAGGACCGGCAAACCGTTCTTCGACCACGGCGGCGAGCTGTACGCGGGTTGGTGCGGCGCCGTCAAGGACACCGACGGCTGGGGTGCGCAGAACGCCTCGTTCGGAAATCTCATCAAGGCGACCGCCGAGATCAACGAGACGATCTTTCCTCACCTCATCCGCGATCGCGAGTACATCACCGACTCGGGCGGTCCGGGCCAGTGGCGCGGTTGTCCCGGGAGCCACTTCGTCAAGCAGGTGCTCGTACCCACGTACGTGAGTCAGTACATGGTGAACCAGCGCCACATCCATCCCGGGATCAACGGGGGCCGTTCCGGCTCGGGCGACCGCTGCACCCTCAAAGTCGGCGGCCTGGTCGAGGACGAGATCGTCATCAAACACTCCTGTCAGGGGACGTTGCTGGAGGCGGGTGAGTGTCTCGTCTACGAGTTCGGCGGCGGCGGGGGATGGGGCGATCCCCTCGACCGACGGCCGGAGGACGTGCTCGAAGACGTATGGGACGAGCTCGTGTCCGTCGAAGGCGCCCGCCGCGACTACGGCGTCGTCATCACGGGGTCGCTCGACGACCTCACGCTCGGGGTTGACCAGGAGGCCACCGCCGCATTGCGCGCGTCGTTGCGGTGACGGGTTACCGGATCGGCGTCGACGTCGGCGGCACGTTCACCGACCTCGTCCTGACCCGCCCGGATGGCTCGATTCGGCTGGAGAAGTCGCCGACGACACCCACCGACCAGTCGGAAGGCGTGCTGGCCGGGCTGCGCTTGCTCGCCACGGGCGAAGGCCTGGAGGTGGAGACGCTGCTCGCGCAGACCGACGCCATCGTCCACGGCACCACGACCGGCGACAACACGATGATCCAGATGACGGGCGCGCCGACCGGGCTCATCTGCACCGCCGGCTTTCGCGACGAGATGGACATCCGCCGCGGCTACAAGGAGGACATCTGGGACGCGGCCCTACCGTCGCCGGACCCCATCGCTCGTCGGCGCGTGCGCCTGTCGGTGCCCGAGCGGCTCGACAGCGAAGGCAACGTGCTCGTCCCTCTCGACGAGGACGCGGTGCGCGCCGCGGTGCAGCGGTTGCGGGCGTTCGGCGTCACGTCGGTGGCGATCGCGTTCCTGCACTCGTTCGTGAACCCCGCGCATGAGCTGCGCGCGGGGGAGATCGTCGCCGAGGAATATCCGGACGTCGAAATGGTCTCGCTGTCGCATCAGATCCTGCCGCGAGCGCCGGAGTTCGAACGCACCTCGACGACCGTCATCAACGCCTACGTGGGTCCTGTCATCACGCGGTACGTGCGCCGGCTCGAGCAGAGCCTGCGCGATGCGGGTTACACAGGCGAACTGCTGATCGCGCGCTCGAACGGTGGGGTGTGTCAGCCGTCGGCCATCGAACGCAGGGCCGTCGCCACCATCGGGTCAGGGCCGACGGGCGGAGCGATCGCCGCGGCAGAGGCGGCGCGGGCGGTGGGGCTCGGCGATCTCGTGAGCGTGGACATGGGCGGGACCTCGTACGACGTTTGCCTGGTGCGCGACGGCCGGCCCGAGGTGAAGACGGAGTGGAACTGGCGCCACCGTTACCTCATCCAGCTTCCGATGGTCGACGTGCAGTCGGTCGGCGCAGGTGGCGGCTCCATCGCCCGCGTCGCGGGTGACCGCATCCTGGTTGGTCCGGAGTCCGCTGGGGCGGTGCCGGGCCCGGTGTGTTACGGCCGAGGTGGTCAGCAGCCGACCGTCACCGACGCAGATCTGGTGCTCGGCCGCATCGACCCGACGCGCTTCGCCGCCGGTCGCCACGCGCTCGATGTCGAAGGCGCTGAGGCGGCGCTGGCGCGACTTGGCGTGCCGCTCGGCATGGACGCGGTCGCTGCGGCCGCGGCGGTCGTCGACATCGTTGACGCGTACATGGTCGACGCCGTGCGCCGCGTCGTTGCCCTGGCCGGCGCGGACCCGCGGGCATTGTCGCTGGTCGCGTTCGGAGGGATGGGACCGGTGCACGCCACCACGCAGGCCGCCAGCCTCGGCATGCGCCGCTGCCTGGTGCCGCGGTCGGCGTCCGGCTTTTCCGCGCTGGGTCTGCTCCTGGCCGACCATGTGGTCGACGAGTCGCGTGCGTACCTGGCGCCGTGGAAAGAGGTCGACCTCGACGAGCTGACGGCGCTGGCCGACCGCATGGACGCGGACGCCACCGCGGAACTGCACGACGCGGGCATCACCGACGACTGCATCGAGCGGTCGTGGTTCGTGAACATGGTGTTCCCAGGCCAGACCTTCGACGTCGCGATCCCGATCGATCGCGTCTCGGGCGACGCGATCAGCCAGGACGCGCTGGTCGATGCCGTCGACGAGTTCCACCGCCGCAACGCAGAAGCGCGCCTCATCGAGGCCCGGGCGGAGGAACCGCTCGTTCGCGGCGTTCGCCTCACCGCAGTGGGCCGCACCGAACACCCCCAGCTGCGCTCTCCATCCGCGCCCGACGTGACACCGCCTCCGGGAGAGCGGCTGGTCTACCTCGACGGTGAATGGGTGGACGCGAAGGTCGTCGACGTTGGAGTCCTGCACACCGAGGGCGCAGTCGTACACGGCCCGGCGATCGTGGAACTCCCGTTCAGCACGCTCGTGCTCCGACCAGGCGACGTGGCCCGCGCCGCGGAGTCCGGCGAAGTCGTCGTCGACATCGGCTGACCCACCACTCGGCGATTTTCCCCCTCAAACCAACAGGCGGATTCAACCAGTCGGCGCAACGAGGTCGGCGAGTGCGCGTGATGGTTTCATCCAGCCGAGGGTTTGTCGAGGCCGGTTGTTGAGCTTGTAGGCGATGGTGTCGAGGTCGGCTTCGGTGAA
>JBEEGD010000578.1:0-3947 GCA_041166685.1 Acidimicrobiaceae bacterium
CTGTCTATCGACTGTACTAGCTGTCTAGTACATGCGCAATGGAGCGTCCCGTTGCGGCACTCACGGCTGCGGATCGGTCTATGCCGGCGAGACCCCGTTCACGAGTCCGAGGCCCCAGGTCTTGTAGCCGAGCAGCACCAACAGCTCCTCGGATGCGAACTTGCGGGCGCGGACCTCCAGCCTCGTGCGGCGCTCGACTTCTACGCCCACCTCGCCGACCGCGCCGTGAACCGAGGCGAGATCACCGCACGCGACCGAGAGCGCGTGACGACATCCATCGTCACCCTCCTCTGGGGAATGACCACGCTCACCGCCTTCGACCCCGACCGCCTCGACGCCATCGTCGACTCCGCCAAGTGGTGGACGAAGGCCCGGTTCTGAGTCGGAGGAGTTGGGGATGGATGGTGACGATTTTGCGCTGACGAGGAAGTTCTATGCCGATATCTGGGCGTCGCTCGGGGGCGACGACAGTTGGGTCGATCTGGTCGAGTTCACCGACGTCGCTTCGATCAAATCAGTGTTCGGTTGCACCGATCTCGCCGCCGCGGCGTTCGCCGCCTGTGGAGCGGCGGTGGCGGAGCTGGTGGCAACGGTTGGGCCCGCACCCGCGTCTGTGCGCGTCAGTCGCACGATGGCAAGCGAGTGGTTCCGCCTTCCGCCGATCCCACCGTCACGGCCGATCGATCCGCCTCCAGGATTTGCTGAGCCCATCGCGGCGACGAGCGAGCACGCTTCGGTCCTTGCTGGTGTGTCTGGAAGTGCACCGTCGGTTTGGGCGAACGTCTATCCGACCGCGGATGACCGCTGGATCTACCTGCGAGGCGGCGGTGACAAGGTGCTCAAGGCGCTTGGAGTCGAGGAAGACTACGACCAAGTCTCCGCAGTGATCAGGTCGGGCAACGCCGACGAGATCGAGCAGGCCGTCGTGGACGTCGGAGGCATCGTCGCCGCGAACCACACCGTCGACGAGTGGCTCGCCCATCCTCAGGGCCAAGCCGTCAGCGCGGAGCCACTGGTTGACGTGAAGATCACCGAGAGCGTCGCGAACACCTGGCAACCCACCCCCGGCCGGCCGCTCGCGGGCATCCGTGTCCTCGATCTCACGCGCGTGCTCGCCGGCCCCCTGGGAACGCGGTTCCTCGCCGCGTGCGGCGCCGAGGTCCTGCGGCTCGATGCTCCCGATTCGCAGGAGACGCAGCACACTCGGATGTTGGGCGACATCGTCCTGGGCAAGCGGTGGGCATTCTTGGACCTGCGCACCCGCCCGGGTCGGGATCAGTTCCTGCAGCTCCTTTCCGAAGCCGATGTTCTTGTCCACGGCTATCGACCCGGGGGCATCGACAGCTTGGTGGACCCATCCGCTCGGGCCGAAGCTCGGCCCGGCCTCGTAGAGGTTGCCCTCGACGCATACGGTTGGACCGGTCCATGGAAGATGCGCCGTGGGTACGACACAACGACGCAGTGGAGCACCGGAATTTGTGACGCGACGACGGCGTGGGCGCTCGAGGACCCAGAACGTCGGGTTCCGAGCAACGCGATCGGCAAACTCGTGGACGCGTCACGGCCCAGGCACGCGCCGGTCGAGGCGCTCGACTTTGGTACGGCCTACCAGATCGCCGCGGCCGCGATTCGTGGACTGACGCGTCGTGTGCAGACCGGGGAAGGTTCGTTGTCGCGGTTGTCGCTCGCCCGCACTGCCGCCCTGTTGATCAGCGGTGGTCGCGTGCCCGAAGGTCCGTACATTCAGATCCCGCTCGACGGACCGCTCGAGGACCGGATCTACACCGTGAACGGCAAGCCGACACGACGATTGCGGTGGCCGGTCGACATCGCCGGGAATCCGCTGTTCTGGGAACACCAGGGTGACAAGGCGGGAGCTTCGACTCCCACTTGGTCGACGATCTGAGGTACGAGCGTGGGCGTCAGCCGACGAGCCGCACAGGCAGGTAGGTGAGCTGGTTGATGAACGTGCTGAGGCCGCGCTTCGGCTCCCCTGCCAGTTCGAAATGCAGGTCACGCCGCGCGAGTTCTTCGAAGAGGATGCGAATCTCCAACCGAGCCAGCGCCTGACCGATGCACCGGTGTGGGCCGCTCCCGAACGAGAGGTGCTCCGAGCCGTGGGCGCGGCCAGGCACGAAGCGGTGCGGCTCGTCGAAGACCTCGGGGTCTCGACTGGCGGCAGCGAACATCATGTGCATGACGTCGCCGGCCTTGATGTGTTCGCCCGCGAACTCGACGTCACGGGTCGCCGTCCGCGCGAAGTTCATGGCCGGGCTGATCATGCGCAGGAACTCCTCGATGAGCGGATCGGCACCGTCGGTCGCCATGGTCGAGTAGAAGGTGTCGCTCACCTCGGGGTCCTCCACCATCATCCGCATGACCTGCCCCATCAGCGTGTGGGTGGTTTCGAAGCCCGCAATCATGAGGCCCATGCAATAGAGGAGGAACTCGTTCATCGAGATCTCCCCGCGCTCGACGCTGCTGGCCAGCGAGGTGATCATGTCGTCCTTCGGATCGCGGAGCTTCTCCTCGCGAAGGACGGCGGAGTACGCCATGACCTCCAGGATGATCTCGCCACTGCGCGCCGACGCCTCGTCGCCGTCCTCGCCCATGTGGAACATGTCACTTGCCCACTCGACGATCTTGTGGCGCTCGTCGTTGGGCACACCCATGACCCGGGCGATCACGCGCGCGGGGATCAGGACAGCGATCTCGGCAACCCAGTCGAACTCCTGCTTCGCTACGGCTGCGTCGAGGGCCTCGACCACGATGCTGCGAACCCAACCGTCGAAGTTGGCCACCACGCGCGGGCCGAACGAGCTTGCCGCCGCGCGTCGAACCCGACTGTGCATGGGCGGGTCCATGAAGAAGATCAGGTCGCGGATCGGATTCGTCTCGGGGTCGGCCCCCATCCCGGGGTGGTTGACGCCACGTGTTGAGGTGAACGTGTCCGGGTCGGCCTCGACCTTCAGGATGTCGGCGCGACGGGTGAGCACCCAGAACCCGCCGTTGGGCAGGGTCTCCCCCGGCTGCCAGTACAGGCCGGGGCGCTCGCGGATGCGGTCGAACGCCTCGTGCGGGACACCGTCGACGAATGTGGCCGGATCGGCGAGATCGGGGATCACGTGCTCTGTTCCGGTGGTCATCGTTTCTCTCTCCTCGATGTCGAGCGAAACCAATTAGATCGTACGTCTGACTGTACGATGGACTCGGCCGGGGACGGGGGTGACTTGGACGATGCATTCCTGGTGCACGTTGGTGCGGCCGTCACGGCCGTGACCAAGGTGGTCGTCGTTGGGGCGGGCCAGGCGGGCGGCGAGGTCGCCGCGGCCCTCCGGGCTGGAGGTCACCGAGGGGCCATCACCGTCCTCGGGGAAGAGGCCTTTCTGCCGTACACCCGGCCGCCGCTCTCCAAGGCGTACCTGCTCGGCGGCATCGACCAGGACGAGCTGCTCATCCGGGCAACGTCCATGTACGCCGAGCACGACATTGACGTGCGCACGAATACCCGTGTCTCATCGATCGATCGGCGCGACAAGCGGGTGACTCTCGACGGGAGCGGCTCGTTGGACTACGGGACGCTCGTACTCGCCACCGGCGGTCGGGCTCGTCGGCTCCCCGTGGAGGGGCTCAATCAGGCCAACAACGTCTTCTACGTCCGGACGATCAACGATGTTGACGCCTTACGTCGTGGATTCGTTGCCGGAGCGCGGCTGCTCGTGATCGGCGGCGGATACATCGGTCTCGAGATCGGATCGGTCGCCCGCCGAAGCGGCCTGGAGGTCACCATCGTCGAGGCGCAGCCACGAGTCCTCGCCCGCGTTGCCGCGCCCGCAACATCCACGTTCTTCGAACGAATCCACCGCGAAGAAGGGGTCGGGATTGTCACCGGCGTCGGCATCGACGAGTACGCCTTCGATGACCATGGCGACGTCACCGCGGTGCTT
>JBEEGD010000579.1:0-5070 GCA_041166685.1 Acidimicrobiaceae bacterium
AAGGGACGACGACGTACGGGACCGTGGCCGCCTTCCGGGCGACCGAGCGCAATCGTGGCTGCGATCGCAACGTCGTCGGGAATGGCCAGGAGCGTTCGCAACTGCGGTTCGACGTAGTAATGCCACATCGTCATGACGCCGCCGTAGCCGAGTGCCCGTGCCGCGAGCAGCAGGTTTTGGCACGCGGGATACACACTGCCACCGGAGCTGAGTTGGTCGGCGCGGTAATGGCCAAGTTGCAGGCAGGCCAACACGACAACCGGGATCTCCTCGAAGCGATCTACGAAGCGCTGCATCGCCGCCGCCATGCGCGCTTTCGGTGAAGCCGGGTCGCCGCCCGATCCCTCCTCGTAGCCGTCGCCTTGCCGCTTCTCGTTCCACCCGGACCGGAACGCCTCGCCGAGCAGCGACTTCGCCTCGCGCCCACTGGGGCCATCGCGCAGCACCACGAAGCGGGTCGGTTGCCGGTTGGAGCCGGTCGGGGCACGCGTCGCGTGCCAAAGGATCGACGCCAGGTCGTCGTCCGGAATGGGCTCGGCACGGAACCGCCGGATGGCTCGCGTGGTCGCGATCCCCTCGAGCAGCGACACGTCAGGCACCGCGAAACCCTACGTGTCAGGATCGCGGACAGTTTCGAAGGAGAGCCCATGCGCGCAGCCGTACTGACCGAGATCCCCGGCAAGCTCGAGATCGACGACGTCCAGATCGACAATCCCGGTCCACGCGAAGTCTTGATCCGTACCGAGGCCGCGGGCCTCTGCCACAGCGACCTGCATTTCATGGAAGGCAAGTACCCGTGGATGCTGCCGACCGTGCTCGGTCACGAGTCAGCAGGTGTGGTCGAAAAGGTCGGCGACCAAGTCACGTACGTGCAACCCGGCGACCACGTCATCACCTGCCTCTCCGTCTACTGCGGCAACTGCGACCATTGCCTGACTGGCCACTTGTCCTTGTGCGAGAACAAGCAGGCCGTTCAGCGGCCACTCGAAGCACCGCAGCGGCTCACCCGAAACGGCGAGACCATGTGGCAGTTCTTCGACCTGTCGTCGTTCGCAGAGATGATGCTCGTCCACGAGCACGCCATCGTGAAGATCCGCCCCGACATGCCGCTCGACCGAGCCGCCCTCATCGGTTGCGGCGTCACCACCGGTGTGGGCGCGGTGTTCAACACCGCGAAGGTGGAACCCGGCACCACCGTCGCGGTCATCGGCTGTGGTGGCATCGGACTGAACTGCATACAGGCGGCGTACATCGCCGGGGCCGCACGCGTGATCGCGGTCGATCGCATCGCCGAGAAGCTCGAGCTCGCGAAGACGTTTGGTGCGACCGACGTCGTCGATGCATCCGCCGGAAGCGCCGTCGGTCAAGTCCAGGAGATGACGGGCGGTGGTGTGCACTACGCGTTCGAGGCGATCGGCCTGAAGGCGACGGCAGAGGAGGCGTTCGGCATGCTCCGGCGAGGTGGTACCGCGACCGTGATCGGCATGATCCCAATGGGACAGAACGTCGAGATCCATGGCTTCGAACTGCTGCTCGAGAAGAAACTGCAAGGCTCGAACATGGGGTCGAACCGCTTCCGCGTCGACATGCCGCGCTACATCGACCTCTACATGGACGGCCGGCTCAAGCTCGACGAGCTCGTGTCACAGCGGATCTCCCTGAGTGACGTGAACGAGGGCTTCGAGGCGATGAAGACGGGCAGCGTCGCCCGCAGCGTGATCCTCTTCGACTAGACCGCGATCGGGATTCCGCCGGCGGCGGCCGAGCGATACGCCGCGTCCGCGAGCACGTGGGCGCGCAATGCATCGGCAAAGGATGGCCACGCCGGCTCGCCCTTGCTCACCGCGTCGATGAACGCGGCATCTGGGTTGCCAAGCGTTGCTCCCCGGCGTCCCGCTTCAGCCTCGAGGTCACCAAAGTCGAAGCGTTCCGGTGGGCGACCCGTGGTCGTCCATTCGACCGGTCCGAACCAGTCGCCTTCGAGCACGGCATAGGCCCGCTCGCAGAACAACTCCACACGGCGCAGGCTGGGGCGTTCGAGCACGTCGTGCCAAATCGACGTCAACGTTCCGATCGCGCCCGACTCGAACCGCAGCGACAGCGTGGCGACGTCTTCAATGCCAGGGATGTCGTGGAACCCCGCGGTGCGAGCGCTCACCTCCGCTACCGGTCCGAGTATGTGCTCCAACATGTCGAGGTCGTGGATCGAGTGCTCGAGAAGTGTGCCGGCGCCGGCCTTGTCCACGTCGCCGCGCCACGATGATCTGTAGCTGCCTTGGACGGGGATGAACTGGTCGTCGCGAAACACCACACTCATCGGCCGGCCACTCGACGGGTCCGCGGCGAGCGCCTTCAGGAGTCCGAACGCCGGAGAGTGGCGCAGCACGAGGCCGACCTGGTTCACGACGCCGGCCCGCGCGACCGTCTCCGTCATCGACGCAGCCAACTCGAGGTTGATCGCGAGCGGCTTCTCGCAAAAGACCGGAACCCCACGCTCCGCGGCTGCGGCCACCAGGCGGGGATGCTCCACGGTCCACGTGCAGACGTACACGGCATCGCAATCGTCGAGCACCTGCTCCTCGGACTCGCACACCGTCGCGCCGCTGGCCCGGGCGAAGTCTTGGGCCCGTTCGGCGTCAGGATCGAACACCCCGGCCCAGGCGACGTCGGCCCCCGAGACGTGCAACGACTTGGAGTGGTACGTGGCAATCAGCCCCGAACCGAGGAACCCCACCCTCACCGTCACGAGGCGGGACCGTACAACCGATCGACGTACGGCTAGTGTGGTGTCGCGGCAAGCCCGGACCCTGCCCGCCGCGCGACGGAGTACCTCGCGCAATCCGGGTCGCCACCCGAGATCTGCCGCAGCGTGCCGTAAGGCCCCGCCCCGCCCGCGGGGCCTTCGTCGCGTCCGGGGCCAGATCGCGATCCGTGTGTCGACGGGCACGGGTCGGTGGGGAATGCCCAGTCCCCACATATGGTTCCTCACTTGCAATCTGATAGTGACTCAGGAGCCCAACATGGCTGAACGCACCGAAACAGAACTCCCGCTCGGGACCCTCCCCGTCCTCCCCCTGACGATCGGGGTCGTGCTGCCCCAGATGGTGGTCACGCTGGCCCTCGAGACCGATGAGGCCAAGGCCGCCGCCGAGGCCGCCAGCGACGCCGACGGCGAGCTGCTACTCGTTCCTCGCTTCCCCGACGGCGGTCGCTACGGCCGGGTCGGCACCATTGCCAAGATCGAGAATCAGGGCACCCTCCCCGGGGGCACCCCCGCCCTCGTCGTGCGCGCCATCGCGCGCGCCCACGTGGGCGCCGGAGTGATCGGCACCACCTCGGCGCTGTGGGTCCACGCGGACACCATCGACGAGGTCGAGCCCTCAGATCGAGCGGTCGAGCTCGCCGCCGACGTCCGTGCGGTGATCAGCACCCTGTTCGACCGCCTGGGCGGCCGACGCCTGACAGAGGTGTTGAACGACGTCAAAGATCCGTCGCAGCTGGCCGACCTGGCGGGCTGGTGGCCTGACCTCGCGTTCGAGCGCAAGGTCGAGTTGCTCGAGACGGTCGACATCGAGGCTCGCCTCGAGAAGGTCCTCGAATGGACCAAGGAAGCCCTCGCCGAACTCGAGGTCAACGAGCAGCTCCGCAAGGACGTGAGCGAGGGCATCGAGAAGAACCAACGCGAGTTCCTGCTGCGTCAGCAGATGAGCGCGATCCGCAAGGAGCTGGGCGAAGACGGCGGCGAGGAAGACCTCGTCGACGACTACCGCGCCAAGCTCGCCGCGCTCGTCGAAACGCACAGCCTTGCCGAGGCCGCTGCCAGCGCCATCGAGCGCGAGATCGGACGCCTGGAGCGCACACCCGCACAGAACATGGAGCACGGGTGGATCCGTACCTGGCTCGACACCGTGTTCGAGATCCCGTGGGGCGAGCACACAACCGACGACCTCGACATCGAGGATGCACGTCGCATCCTCGACGAGGACCACACCGGACTCGACGAGGTGAAGGAACGCATCGTCGAGTTCCTCGCCGTGCGCAAGCTCCGCGCCGATCGCAAGGCCCCCGACGACGAGACGCCGACGTCGGGCCGCAAGCCTGGTGCCATCGTCGCGTTGGTCGGTCCTCCGGGCGTCGGCAAGACGTCGCTCGGCGCCTCGGTGGCGCGCGCCCTCGGACGGAAGTTCGTGCGTGTCGCACTCGGAGGCATCCGTGACGAGGCCGAGATCCGCGGCCACCGACGCACCTACGTGGGCGCGCAGGCTGGGCGCATCGTGAAGGCCATGCAGGAGGCAGGAACGATGAACCCGGTGTTCCTGCTCGATGAGGTCGACAAGGTCGGCAGCGACTGGCGCGGAGATCCTTCGTCGGCGCTGCTCGAGGTCCTCGACCCTGCGCAGAACCACAGCTTCCGCGATCACTACCTCGAGGTCGACCTCGACCTGTCAGACGTGTTGTTCATCGCGACCGCCAACGTGATCGAGACGATCCCCGGACCCCTGCTCGATCGCATGGAGGTCGTGCGCCTCGACGGTTACACCGAGGACGAGAAGGTCGCCATCGCGCGCGGCCATCTCATCGGCCGTCAGGTCCAGCACAACGGGCTCCGTGACGAGGAGGTCATCGTGACCGACGACGCGCTGCACGGCGTCGTTGCGGACTACACCCGCGAGGCGGGTGTGAGAAACCTCGAGCGGGAGCTCGGCAAGGTCCTGCGCAAGGTCGCGACGCAAGTCGCGGGTGGGGCCGACACGCCGATCACCGTCGATCGCTCCGATCTGCGGACCCATCTCGGACGGGCGCGCTTCTTCTCGGAGATCGCGGACCGGACGGCCGTTCCGGGCGTGGCCACCGGCCTCGCCGTCACCGGAGCAGGGGGCGACGTGCTGTTCGTCGAGGCCACCTCGATGGACGGTGCGAAGGATCCGGGCCTCACGGTGACTGGGCAGCTCGGCGACGTCATGAAGGAGTCGGCGTCGATCGCGCTCTCCTACGTGCGTTCGCGCTCGGGTGAGCTCGGGATCGATCCGGACTCGCTCGACGGGCGACGCTTCCACGTGCACTTCCCCG
>JBEEGD010000580.1:0-8303 GCA_041166685.1 Acidimicrobiaceae bacterium
CTCTTCCAATATTGGAATGGCAGTCCTTACTTTGCCGGTGTATTTATCTGGAATTGGGATAGCGATCCTAACTATGGCGGCGAATGGAATCAGGATTACACTCCTTTCAGAAAACCTGGTGAACAAGTTTTGAAGAATTGGTTTGGAACAAATAGCAGTGGCCCTATCAATCCGGGCGGCGGCACAAATCCTCCTCCACCACCTCCACCTCCTCCACCACCACCTCCGCCACCGCCACCGCCACCGCCACCTCCGCCGGCCGCGCCACCTCCTCCACCACCACCTCCGCCACCGCCACCGCCACCTCCGCCACCGCCACCTCCTCCGCCGCCGCCTCCGCCGGCCGCGGCACCTCCTCCTGCGGCCCCGCCGCCATCTGCACCGGTGCGGCCGCTGCGCGCCGAAGCGCCCGAGACCGTGGCGATCACCCGTCCCAGTCCGCCGCCGGCCGCGGCACCACCTCCGGCACCCGCACCACCTCCGCCCGCACCCGCACCCGCACCGGCACCCGCACCCGCACCGGCACCACCTCCGCCGGCACCTGCGCCGCCGCCGGCGGCGCCACCGCAGCCCGCGCCGCCCATGAGCAACGATCCGTCCGGTCTCGGCGCCGCGCTCGCCCGGCTCGGAAGCGGAGGTCGCAAGGGCGCGAAGGCCGCCGCAAACGCGGTCGCGGTGTTGCTACGCGAGGGCGAGATCGTCGAATGCCTCGTGCAGGGACAGCTGTACGGCTCGAACGCGGTCGCGCTCTTGACGAACGCCCGAGTGCTGCTGGTGAACGACCGAGAGTTCCGGCCTGACGTCATCGAGTTCGTCGTTGACAATGCGATCAGCGTGCAGGGCTGGCAAGACGACCGCGCCGCCGCATTGCTCATCCAGCGAGCGGACGTTGCGGCACAGATCGAGCGCATTGCCGAAAAGCCGCTCGCGCAAGAGCTGGCCCAACGGATCCGAACCCGAGCCGCGGGCCAGGGCTAGTTCGAAGAGGTTCGACCAGGCGCTTTCAAGGGCGCGCGGCGACGCGCCGGCTTCGATGAGGGCTTCGCTGCGGGCTTCGATGAGGGTTTTGCTGAGGACTGCTTGCTCGCCGGCTTCTTCGTCGGTTCACCCCGCGCACCCGAACGGTTGATGGCCGACTCGTCGGTGCCGAGATACGACTCGATGACACGCGGATGAGCGAGCACCTCGTCGGGCGAACCCTCCGCGATGACGCCCCCGAGCTCGAGGGCCACCATCGTGTCGCAGATCGTGCTCAGCAACGGCATGTCGTGTTCGATGACCAGGATCGAGCAGCCGGTGTGCTCGCGCACCCGCAACAGCAGCGGACCGAGCGCCTCGGTTTCCTTCTGGGCGACCCCACCTGAGGGCTCATCGAGCATGAGCACCTTGGGCTCTTGGGCGAGGATGCAGGCGAGGTCGACGATGCGGCGGCTTCCAGTTGACAGTTCGCCGGTCAGCTTCTCTCGGAAGGCGCCGAGGCCCATCAGCTCGATGAGCTCGTCGACCTTGTTCCACACGGCAAGCTCGGATTCGTACGACGCGGGGAGCTGGAACGCGGCCGCAACCATGTCGCGCGAGGCGAGGTGGCGCTCGCGCGCGACAGCGACGGTCTCTGCGACCGTGAGCGACGGGAACAGCAGCGCATCTTGGAACGACCGCCCGAGCGCTCCTTTGGCTCGTTCGTGCGGCGCCCACCCCGTGACGTCGACGCCTCGCAACCTGATGCGTCCTCGGTCGATCTCGAGGAAGCCGGAGATGCAGTCCATCAGCGTGGTCTTGCCGGCGCCGTTGTGGCCGATGAGACCGAGGATCTGACCGTTCTTGAGTTTGAGGTCGACCTCGTCGACGGCGGTGATCCCGCCGAAACGCTTCACGACGCCGGCGCACTCGAGGACGACCTTGGCGTCCTCGGGGATCACGCGCTTCTCGGCCATCGCGGCGGCTTTGTCGATGTCCGGGCTGTCGACCTGCTCGGCGGCGTGCGCCGCGTTCGCTCCGGCGATGAAGACGGAGCGCAAGATGTCGGGCCGCTCGAGCAACTCGGCCGTCTGCCCCTCGAACCGCACCGCGCCCTTCTCCATGAACACGGCGCGCTCGGCGAGGTTCAGCGCGACGTTGATCGACTGTTCGACGATGATGATCGTGGTGCCGCGTCGGTGGATCTCGCGGACGACCTCGAGAAGCTGACCGACGATCGTCGGCGCGAGTCCGAGCGACAACTCGTCGATCATCAGCAACTGCGGCCGGGTCATGAGGGCCCCGCCGAGCGCGAGCATCTGCTGCTCGCCGCCCGAGAGGTTCCCGGCCATCTGGCCCGAACGGGCCTTGAGGATGGGGAAGAGCTGCTCGACTTCAGCCTTGGCGGCCTCGACGCGCGCTTGATCACTGCGGATGAGCCAACCGGCCAGGCGTAGGTTCTCCGCGACGGTCAACGTCGGGAACACCCCTTTGCCGCCCGGCATGAGCGAGATGCCCCGGTGCGTCGTGGTGTCGGCCGGCAGGTTGGTGACGTCCTCGCCGTTGAAGACCACCGTGCCGCGCTTGGGCTTGACCAGCCCGCAGATGCCCTTCAGCAACGTGGACTTCCCGGCGCCGTTCGTGCCGAGCAGGGCGACGATCTCGCCCTCGGTCACGTCGAAGTCGACGTCGAACAGGATCTGCACCGGACCGTAGGCCATGTCGATGCCGCGGCACTGCAGTAGGTGACCGCCACCCGGCGGCTGCACATCACGCTCGAGCTCGATCGTCGCGCTCACTTACCGGCTCCCACCGGAGCGCCGCTGAGCGCGCCCCGCAACATGTCCACCTCATCGGAGGGCTTGTCCTCACCGGCTTCGACGCGTTTGTCGGCGACGAGACTCGGCACGAGGATGCCGCGCCGGTCCGCGACGCGGCGCAGCAGCTTGTCGCGCGCCGTGAACAGCAGTTGTCCGAGGCCGCCGGGCAGCAGGTAGAGCACGACCAGCAGGCCCAAGCCGTTCACGGCGAGCTGCAGCTCACCGAGCCAGCTCAGCGTCTCGAAGTACTTGAACAGCAGCACGCCGATGATCGCGCCGGTGATCGAACCCAGTCCGCCGATGACCGCGGTCGAGAAGACCCTGATCGAGAAGTCCGGCGGGAACGTACCCACGCTCAATCCCTTGATCGCCATCACATTGAGCGCACCCGCGACGCCGGCGATGGCCCCGGCGAGTAGGGAACCCGACAGCTTGATGCTGGTGGTCGGAACGCTGGTTGCATCGGCAGCTCGCTGGTTGTCGCGAGTGCCGATGAGTACGCGGCCGCTGCGCGCCTTTCGCACCCCGATCGACGCCAGGATCGACAGCGCGAGAAAGGAGAGGCTCACGAGGTAGAGGTGGTAGTTGTCGTTCAGGTCGAAGCGCTCCCACAGGAGCGGTCGAGGGACGCGGCTCTTCACGAACTGCGGGAACGTGTTCTGGTTGAGGAAGTAGTTGTCGAGGGCGATGGCGAAGGCCAGCGTCGTGACCGCGAGGAACAACCCGCGTATTCGCAGCGCGGGAACACCGACGACCATCGCGACCAACGCGCCCACTACTCCCGCGGCGCCGATGACCGCGAAGAAGTCGGCGTTGTTGTTGGCGATCAGGTTGCCGGCCACCATGCCGGCCAGACCAGCGATGCCGAACTGCCCGAGGCTGATGTTGCCACCCCACCCGGTGAGGATCACGAGTGAGACGCCGATCATCGCCCAGCAGAGCGCGTAACACGCCAGTAGCTGGCTCGTCGCCGACCAACCCTTCGGAATGAACACAAAGGCCAGGCCCACAAGCGCGAGCAGACCCGCCTTGGCCCACCGGACTTCGGGGAGGAACCGGAGCTCCTCCGGGATCGGTTTGGCGACCGCCGCAGCCGACCACGACGACGTACCGCTCTCCTCAGCCCGCGACAACTTCCCGCGCTGGAGCAGCAGCGCTCCAACAATGACGACGAGGTAGACGACGTAGATCACCGATGGCGAGTCGGCGTTGTTCCAACGCACGACCTGTTCCATGATCCCCAGACCGACGCCTGCGCCGAAGGCGAGTGGCAGCGAATCCATGCGGGCCACGACCGCGGTCGCGAGGATCGGCAGCAGGACGGTCGGCCCGTTCGAAGCGACGCCGGGCTTCACCCCGGCGAACGGTGCCTGCAGCATGTACGTGAGCGACGCGAGGCTGCCGGCGATGATCCAGACGATCGTCGACAAGCGTCGCACGGGAATGCCGAGCAAGAGCGCCCGATCGACGTTCTCGGCCGCGGCACGCACGCCGATGCCAGCGTCGGTCTTCAGCAGGAACCAGGCCAGGCCGAGGATCACCGCAGGAACGATGGCGATGATGAGCAACTCGTCACCGTGCATGGTGACGACGTCGAGCTTGAAACTGATGTCGAGCGGCGCGTTGAAGCCACCGACGAGCGACACGAAGTCGAGCTTCGAAGTGGTGAAGATCTCGATACCGCCGAGCAACTGCGCCAAACCGATGCTCGCCACGGTGAGCACGAGACGGGTCGCGTTCTGAAAGCGCCGGACGACGAGGAATTCGATCGCGGCACCGACCAAGCCACCGACCGCGACAGCGACCGGCAGCATGATCCAGTACGACCAGTGGTACTTCAGCACCATCATGATCGAGAGGACGCCGACCATGCTTCCGAGCGCGCCGTGAGCGAAGTTGATGAAGCGATTGGCGCGATAGACGAGGATGATTCCCATCGCGCCCAACGCGGTGACCGTGCCGTACACGATGCCGACCGCGACGATGCCGAACGGGGCGCGGTCGCGCACGATCCCGGACTTGCCCCCGATGATGCCCATCGCGAGATAGAGCAGCACCGGCACGCCGATGGAGAGGAGGCTCCGGACGCGTGGATGCAGCGCGCGCCAGCGCGCGCGTAGGTCATTCACGGCGGGATGGGGCAGAGCGGATCGCCACCGGGGATCGTGCCCTTGGCGTAGCGAGCGTGGTCGGTCTCGACGAACGCACCCTTCTTCTGGTTGTAGTTCGACACCGCGCTCGGGTCCCAGCAGATCTCACGTCCGTCGTCGGCGGTGGTGTAGTCGTGTTCGCCGAAGCCCCATGAGCCCGCGGGCCCCAGCTTGCGCGGGTAGGCGAACATGCCGTCGCTGAAGGATTGCGGTGTGAGGTTCGGGCCGGCCATCTGCAAACCGATCGCCATCTGGGCCAGCTGGTAGTAGATGAGCTCGACGCTGAACGCCGGCTCGTCTTGGCGCACCGTGCGATAGGCGGCGTAGCCGATCGACTGCTGCGGCGGCTGCGGCTCGGTCAGCGAGCTCACACCGAATGCGTGGGCGGCGAAGTTCTGGTCCCACAACTGTCCGACGATGTCGGTGTCGGTCAGTGCCGTGCCCACGATGATGAACTCGGGGTAGTAGCCCTGGCTGTTGGCTCGGCTCGACAGGAACACCGGGATGATCGGGTCGCACCCACAGAGGATCGTGGTGACGCCCTGGCTCTGCATCTGCGCGATCAGGTTGGCTGCCTGATTCGACATCGTGCCGAGATCCAGTTGGTACTGGACGTTCACGCCCGGGTCGCAACCCGCGGCCTGCTGCGTTTGCCGCGCGACCTGCACGGACTCCTGGTACCAGGAGTTCTCCGGCGCGAACGAGGCGAACTTGCGGGGCTTGCCCTTGAGATCGCCGCCCGCACGATCCGCGGGCTTGCCGCACAGCTTCTTCACTGCGTACTCCGCGGCGAAGTTGGCGACGTCGGTGCCGGCACTGGCGATCGACCAGATGTACGGCGCGTGCTCGTCGTGCCATTGGACCGAGAGATACGGGTCACCGAATCCCACCACGTCGTTTTGGGCAAGTGCGTTGGCGTAGGGCTCGGAGTTCGCGGACATGTCGGCGAACGACCCCAGCGACTTCACCGTCGTGGCGTCCGCCTCGGCCTTGTCGCGTCCCTTGCCCAACAACTCGTCGGTGTTCGACCCGACGCCGTTGTAGTAGTCGAACACGATCTTGCGTCCGTAGAACTGGTAGTGCTCGTTGAAGTACTGCGCCAGAGCATCGAACGTACGCTTGATGTCATCCGGGGTATCGGTGAGCGTGGCGCCGGCGAGCGCAGCCAACGTCTGCTGGAATCCTTTCTCGTTGAGCACCCGCACCGACACGTGGATCTCTGTGGCGGTCACCCCGTGGTAGGTGGCGCCACCGTTGTCGCCGGAGAACGCGATGCACGGCGGTGAATACGGATCGCCGGCCACCTGCTCCGGACGGTCAGCGCACGGCGAGCCGGGCGTCGGCGTGCCGCCCCCGCCGCCCGCGGCAGCGCCGCCGCCGCCCGCGGCTCCCGAGTTCGCGCTGCCGGACGCGGTCGCGCCGCCCGCGCCGGTGTTGCCACCGGCGGCGGTCGTCGCGGTACGGCTGCCGCCGGTGCTGACGTTGGTGCCCGCGTTCTGCACCTTCGACGGGATCAGCAACGACATCAGCAGCAACGTGACGATGAGCACGGCGAGCGGGCCGTAACCCCGGAAGAGGCGCTGCCAGACGCTGAAGTACGTGCGAGGTGGATTGGAGACGTCGTGGATGTCGGAAGCCAACGGGTAGCGCTACTCCTCGAATTGGGGGATCTCACGTTGGGCACGGCGCATCTTGCGCCGGTCACCCTCCGCCATCGCGGCGATCATGCCGAGCCCTGCGAGCCCAACACCCGCCAGCGCGCCGCCGCGCTTGCCACCCACCTTCTTGGCCGCCGCCGGTGCCGCGGCCGCGGTCGTGGACGCCGGACCAGGGGTGGTGTTGGTCTTCAACACGGTCCCTCCGGCCGTCGGCGCCGACACCGCGTTGCTGACGTTGCTCGGAAGCGACGGTGTGTTCACGCCAAGCGTCGGAGTGCCGCCGCAACCGAGACAGAACGAGTTGCCGAATGCGTCGCCCGATGACGCCTGTACGCCGCCGAGCACCACGCTGAAGGAGCCGGCGCCCGTCATCGACCCCACGATGATGTCGAAGATCGTGATGGGGGTGGCGTTGCTGCAGTCCTGTTCGAGCAGCGCCGCGAACACGTCCTGGCGGACGGGCTGCGCCCCGCCGAGGACGCCCCCGACCAGTGCGTCGCGTTGCGTGCTCGGGAACACCGAGATTCCCATCGGATCGACGAAGATGACGTCACCGTTCTTGTGCGCCTGCGGTGGAGTCATCGCCAATCCGATTGGCGCCAGCGCGCCGTTCATCTGCAACAGGACCTGGGTGGGGTCGGTGGTCGGGATCGGCGAACCCGCGATGCTCGCGCTGCCAATCGAGAAGACACCGATGACACCGTTCTCCGGATCCGTCGACCGCCAGGTGGCGTCCCAGTGCAAGCTGCTCATCGAGATGCCAGCCAATGGGATCGAGATACCGCTGATGTCGACGACCGCCGAGGCCTCGCGTGTCGTACCGTCGTCCAGCAGGCCGGAGTGGGCTTTCGCGACGCCGCCGCCGATCTCCAGCGGGCCGATGGTCTGAGGTGCCGTCGTGGTCTCGGACTCGCCGAAGGGCGTCGGGTTGGCCGATGCGTGCTTGTGGGCCGGAACCGGAACCTTGTCCTCGTCGGCGTCCTGGGTGGAGTTGGCCTGACGGGAGTCGACCTGGATCGCATGGGGCTGCGAATCGTCGGGCAGCGTCGGATCGCCTCCGTCGCAAGCCTTGGTCGCCGCGGTCGATCCGATGACGCCGTAGTCGTAGGCCTGCGACGACGCCTGGGCCACGGTGTTCTGGTGCCCGGCGATCGAGCGTCCGGTCGTGATGCCGAGGGACAGTGAACCGGCCCGGGGGTCGATCTTCTCGGTCTCGGCGATGGCCAGGCCGCGCCCAGGTTTCACCTTGGCCTGGGCCGACGCATCTTCGCCTGCTGCGGTCGCGAGAAACGTCACCGCACATGCGCCGAGGGACGCGAACGCCGCCCAGCGCGTGCGCCGGTAACCGGTTGTCCTACTGCTCATGCATCCCCTCAACGCAGTGACCACGAATGCGGTCGGGAGCCTTCGCCTCGGCTCCGTTCGATCCTTCCCGAATGGTGACCCGAGTCACACTATGCGCGTCGGAGTTCTTTCAGGCCGCGGCACCGATTGCTATCGTGGCGACCCTTCGCGGACGTGGCTCAGCTGGTAGAGCACAACCTTGCCAAGGTTGGGGTCGCGGGTTCGAATCCCGTCGTCCGCTCCAAAACCGCGTTAACCGGTGTCGGCGGCGGCGCGGGCCATCTCGGCCGACGTCGTGTCGGGGAGGGGCGGGCGTGCTCAGTCCCGAAGGCGGAGCGAGCACTGCATGACCTGCACCTCATACGGGGCATTGG
>JBEEGD010000581.1:0-3130 GCA_041166685.1 Acidimicrobiaceae bacterium
AGCTGATCGTGACCCTCCCCCGGGCCGCTCTGGATGCCGAGGTAGTAGACCAGCGCGATCGGGTTGAGGTAGATCGCAGTCAGCCGTGCCTGCTTATCCGGTACGACGTCAATTCGTCCGATTCTAGAGAAGTCGCCATGGGAATTGATCACGTCGACAGTGCCATCCCAGTTGTTGCCGACGAACATCACCTCCTGCAACGACGCGGCCGCATGCGCGGGCGCGGCCGCGGATAGGACTGCGACGAGTAGCGCGCCAGCCAAGGTCGCGATCACGCGACGAGCTAGTGACATGGGTTCTCCCGAGGTGTCGCTGCGAGGTCCGCGCTGCTACTAGGCGGTAACGCCATTACACAGATGAGTTACGTACGTCGATAGGCCGTCACGCCCAATGCGACGGGTCCTCGTTGTGACCCACTGACAATCCGCCGGCGAAGCAGCAACGCTCAAGGTGGCGCCGACCCTGCGGCGAGCAGGACCGATGACAGCCCGGGCGCGCAGGCGGCGAGTACGGTGAGGCCCTCGTGCAGGTAGGCGTACCCGGTCGACACCCTCGAACAGTCCGATTCCGAACCTGGAGCGCGTCAGAGGTCAAGTTCGAACAGGGTGAACTTCGCTTTCCACAGGTCCTCGTGGAACGCTACACCGGTGCGCATTGCCAGGACATCCATCGCGCACAGCTCGCCATCTCGATCATCGCGAGGCGCGATCTCCAGACACGCGACTCGACCCCGGGCCCCCGTCACCTGCCGACCGCCCTGGTAGTGCAACGCGATCGGCTCATCGGCGATCCGCACCAAGTGCAGATCCGTGGACGCCGACGCTTCAACCAGGTATTCGACGTTTCCCGACAACCTGCAGCCGACATCAATCACGACAACCCAATCGCCGACCTTCGCCGCACACAGATGCGGCGCCCGCGCCGAGGAAGTCGCGTCCTCGAAGCCCATCGTGGTGCCCGTGGAAGCGAACACGTCCGGCACAGCATTGGCGAGCTCGCTTACACGAACACCCACTACCTCAATGTTCCAGCCCATCGACGCAGCATAGCTACCAAGGCCAACCTCCAGCACCGGCCGAGCGGCAACTCCCGCTCGCGACCAGGGCGCTTCCCACTCGGTCGTTAGCAGATATTCGCCATAACGTGCCCGTTCCACCGCCCGAACACCTGAAGGGCCATTCAAAAGTCGGTCGACACTATTGGATGTCACGTTGGTGAGATTCGAGGGTGGCCGTGACCCGGGGCGACTGTCTGGGGTACGCAGTGAGCCATTCCGCGCAACAGGTTGATGACTGGTAGTGGTCATGCGGTTCGGGCGTGGTCGAAGTGCAGCAGGACGAGTGCCGCGGCGACGATCTTCCCGACCCGCCACGGGTCGAGGCTGATGTTGTAGAGGGCTTTGAAGGTCGTCTTCAGCAGGGCGTTGCCGCGTTGGCCGATCGCGCGCAACCCGTTGTGGGCCTTGTTGAACATCTGCTGCACGTCGGTGAGCTGGCCGTTTTTGGGTTTCTTGAACGCGATGGTGATGTTCACGTGCCTGTAGCCGGCGGCCTTCGCCGCCAGCAGCGCTCCGTGCAGGCTCGGTCGCTTGGGCGGCCAGCACGTCGATGCCCTCATGGAGATAGTCGTACCCAGTGGACTTACCGATTGTGTTTTCCCGAGCCAGTTGGCTCATCCGGGTTCCGTCGAGGAACCAGCGGATCACCAGAATCGCCTGCTTGTAGCAGCCCAGCGCGCGGGTGTTGGCGCGGGTGCCGCGCCGCTGCTGCTCGCGGTGCAGCAGGGTCGAGACGAACAGCACGATCTCCTCGCGCACGCTGAGCGTGGCGGTGTATGTGACACTCATCGTCGGCGTACAACCGTTTATGAAGTTGATCTGTGGTAGGACCACCTTCATACCGGGGGTTCTGCGTCTTTTCCTTGCACCACAACAGCTTCCGCGTGTCACCATGCCGGCCGCGGCCTCGACTACCTACCGTTCGGTCGCCATTACGCGGGATGGCTCACTGAACACGCAGACCGGCGGCCGTTACCCGCTACCCGACAGTGCCGGCGAGACTATCGTCCAGAATCGTGTTCGCGGCGGCGGATTACGGCGTCAATGAGCACCTCAGCGGCTTGCCGTGCCTGCCTGGCGGCGTCGTTCGTCCCAGCGATGGCCGCCGTCGTCTGTGCCCCCTCGGCGAGGATCGCCAACTGTGGCGCCAGCGACGCGGGTGCCCCAACCTCAGCGACGATCTCGGCCAGCCGCGCCTGGAACTTCGCCTTGTGTGCGCGCACGATCTCCGCGACCCGTGGTGCCGTCGCGCCCAGTTCGCCGAAGGAATTGATGAACATGCAGCCGCGGAAGTCGTCCTGGTCGAACCAGCGGGCCAGCATGTCGTAGATCGCGAGCAGGCTTTGCCGGGGATCGCTTACGGCGGTCGCGTCCTCGACCAGTGCGTTCCACATCTCGTGCCGGTGGAGCAGGACCTGCTCGACTATCGACTCTTTCGAGGGGAACAGACGGTAGAGCCGCTTGAGTGAGACGCCGGACTCGGCGCGCAGAGTGTCCATGCCGACCGACTGGATGCCGAGCGCGTAGTACAGCCGGTCCGCCGTCTCCAGCACCTTCGCCCGGGCGGCGTTGTCGTCCAGCGCGTGGACCTCTGCGCTCACTATTCCCCTCCTCGCCGAATTCCAGCGGTGACACCTCTCACCCAACTGGCCGGGGGTGGGGCGGTGCGCCGAGAACGGTCGTTGTCTAGACTACATGACGAACGGAGAACGTACGTTCTCCACGATCTTCGGGAGGCACAGATGCCGTTCATCACCGTCGGTTCCGAGAACAGCGCCAGCGTCGACCTCTACTACGAGGACCACGGAGAAGGTCAGCCGGTCGTCCTCATCCACGGTTACCCGCTCGACGGGCACTCGTGGGAGAAGCAAAGCGCGGCGCTACTCAAGGCCGGCTACCGCGTCATCACCTACGACCGCCGCGGGTTCGGACAGTCGAGCCAGCCGACCACGGGCTACGACTACGACACCTTCGCCGCCGACCTGAAGATGGTGCTCGACACGCTCGACCTCACCGACGTCGTCCTCGTCGGCTTCTCGATGGGCACCGGCGAGGTCGCCCGGTACCTGGGCA
>JBEEGD010000582.1:0-15076 GCA_041166685.1 Acidimicrobiaceae bacterium
GATGACACCCGAAACACCGACGCCGAGTGTTGAACTCGCCCCCCTGAGTTCCGCTCGAGCACAAGGAAGAGACCGGCAGCCCCCCGCCGGTCTCTTCCAGTTTTGGACAGGAGTAGGTTGCAGCCGATGGGTCGCGAGGCCGCGTTCTTCGATCTCGATCGCACCTTGCTGCGCGGAGCCAGCGGGCCGGTCATCAGCGACGCCCTGAAGAAGGTCGGTCTGATGAGCGACCGGCGTATCCCCGGCGAAGGTCTCGTGTACCGCATCTTCGACGTGGTGGGCGAGAGCCGGCCGACGATGCAACTGGCCCGCCAAGCAGCCCGGTTTGCCCAGGGATGGACTCGAGAGCAGGCCCAAGAAGCAGGACGCATCGCGGCAGAGACGTTGGCGATCGCGGTGCAGCCGTTCGCCGCGCCGCTCATCGAGGAGCACCACAAGGCCGGGCGACAGGTGGTGCTGGCGACGACGACCCCCTACGACTTGGTGAAGCCGTTGGCCGATGCGCTCGGGCTCGATGCCGTCGTCGCGACGCGCTACGGCGAACGCGACGGAAAGTACGACGGCACGATCAGTGGTGAGTTCGTGTGGGGCCGCGGCAAGCTGCGCGCCGTACAGGAGTGGGCCGACGACAACGACGTTTCGATGAGCGACTCGTACGCGTACTCCGACAGTTGGTACGACGCGCCGTTGCTGTCGGCGGTCGGCCATCCGCATGCCGTCAATCCGGACCCGCGTTTGATGGTGCGCGCGTTGCTACAGCGTTGGCCGGTCCTGCATCTCGATGTGCCGAGTGGCATTCCGAAGCTGTTGGGTGTGGAGCCACAGCAGGTCTTGATGGCGGGCGCCCATCCGTTGCTGGTGCCCTACGCCCGGTTCGACATCGAAGGCACCGAACGGATCCCCGAGTCCGGTGGTGCGATCATCGTCGGCAACCACCGCAGCTACTTCGATCCGATGGCGATGGGGCTCGCGTTCGCGCAACGGGGCCGCCCCGTGCGGTTCCTCGGAAAGAAGGAAGTGTTCGACGCGCCGGTCGTGGGTCAGCTGGCGAAGGCGTTCGGCGGCATCCGCGTCGAACGCGGAACCGGATCAGACGAACCGCTCTTGGCTGCCGCCGACGCGCTACGCGGTGGACAGTTGGTGGCGTTGATGCCGCAGGGCACGATCCCTCGCGGTGAGGCATTCTTCGATCCGGTGCTCAAGGGACGGTGGGGTGCGGCGCGTCTCGCACAGATGACCGGCGCACCAGTGATCCCGGTGGGTATGTGGGGCACCGAGCGCGTGTGGCCACGAAGCAGCCGCCTCCCCAACATGCTCAACGTGACGAACCCGCCGCTGGTCACCGTGTGCGTCGGTGAGCCGGTGAAGCTCGCCGGCAAGAGCCTCGACGTCGACACGAAGAAGATCATGAGGGCGATCACCGCGCTCCTGCCTCCGGAAGCCAGGGAGCAGCGCACCCCCACGCCCGAGGAACTCGCCCGCACCTACCCCCACGGCAAAGTGCCCGTCCACTCTGACGAGGCGAGCGACCACGAACGCGAGCGCCGCCCCGGCAAGGACTGACCCTCGGAAAGGTCTTGTCAGTCGCCGGTGGTGCCGTCGAGGCGTTCTCTGAGGAAGTCGGCGTGGCCGTTGTGGCGGGCGTACTCCTCGATCATGTGGACCATGATCCAGCGCAGGGAGCAGGGTTCGCCGCGGCGGAGACCGGTCTCGTCGAGTGATGCTGCGGTTTCTTCGATCTCGCGCGATCGCTCGATCGACTCGTGGAACATCGCCATCTCATCGTCGACCGCTGCGGGGTCGATGTTGTCGAAGTCGCCGTCGGGATCGTCGTCGCTGTAATAGATCGGCGGTGTCGTCTGGCCCGCGAAGACACGCTGGAACCAGTTGCGCTCGACCTCGGTCATGTGACGAACGAGTCCTTGGAGCGTGATCGTCGACGGTGGGACCGAACGTTCCGCGAGCTGTTCGGGCGACAGACCATCGCATTTCATGAGCAAGGTTTCGCGGTGGTACTCCAACCACGAGCGCAGCATCTCGCGCTCGTCGAGCGTCATCGGCGGGTCGACACGAGTGGTCATCGAGCTGCCACCCTCTCGACCACGGGCCGCCAGCGGTCCAAGCCGTCGACGACGGCATCTGGATCCTTCGCCTGCTCGTCGCAGCGCCGCAACACGAGCGAATCCGCGAGGTGCGGGTTGGCTTCGAGCGTGGCGCGTTCCTCGGCCGACAGCTCGCCGCCCTGGCGCGAGAGGCTGATCGTGCTGCCGTCGCTCAGAACTTCGCGGTAGGCGGGATCGACAGTGACGAGGTAGCGCTTGGCTGGCACGTGCAACTCCACGAGCGCGGCCACTCGTTCACCGAGCAGGTCGCGTACCGCGTCGGCCGCGATCACGCCGTGGGCCGCTGACTCGCCGTGGGCGATGCGATGGCCGACATCGTGGACGAGGCCTGCGACCTGTAGCTCCTCGTCGTTGGGGAACTGATCGGCGAGTAGGGCGGCGCACTGCAATCCGTGGTCGAGCACAGGCAACGGATCTCCGTCCTCGTCCAGCGAGTCGTAGAAGTCTGCGCAGCGCTCGAGCAGCGCGAACAGCTCCCCGATGGAGTGCAGTTGCGTCATTCCCGCGTTCAGCCCTTCTGCTTCGCCCGAATGATGTTGAGCGCGCCTCCGGCGCGGAACCACTCGATCTGGTCAGGACTGAACGTGTGGACGCACTCGAAGTCGAGGGTCGACCCGTCGGGCTTGGTGATGCGGCACTGCACTGGCTTGTCGGGCGCGAATGACGCCAGCCCGAGCACCGAGATGCTGTCGTCTTCAGCGATGGCGTCGTACGTGGCCGGATCGGCGAACGTCAACGGCAGGAGCCCTTGCTTCTTCGCGTTCGTCTCATGGATGCGAGCGAAGCTGCGAGCGAAGATCACGACGCCGTTGCGGTAGCGCGGCTCCATCGCGGCATGCTCACGCGACGACCCCTCGCCGTAGTTCTCATCTCCGACGGCGCACCATTTCACACCGCGTTCCGCGAGGTGCTTGGCGATCTCCGGGAACGACCGTGTGTTGCCGTCGATCGGGTCTTTGCCCTCGCCGGTGGCGCCGGTGAACGCGTTGATCACGCCGAGGAACAGGTTGCCGGAAATGTTCTCGAGGTGGCCGCGGTAGCGCAGCCACGGGCCGGCGGCCGAGATGTGGTCGGTCGTGCACTTGCCCTTGGCCTTCATCAGTACCGGTAGGTCGATGTAGTCGTTGCCATCCCACGCCGGGAAGGGCTCGAGCAGTTGCAGCCGCTCTGAGGTCGGCGACACGACCACCCCGATGTTCGCGCTGTTCGGGGGAGGGGCCAGGAAGCCCGACTCTCCAGGGTCGAACCCTCGGGACGGCAGATCTTCGCCGACCGGCGGTTCCAACTTCACTCGTTGTCCGTCAGGAGAGGTCACTTCATCGGTCAAGGGGTTGAACTCGAGCGTGCCGGCGAGCGCGTACGCAATGACCATGTCGGGCGACGTGACGAAGGCCTTCGTGTTGGCGTTCCCGTCGTTGCGCTTCGGGAAGTTGCGGTTGTAGCTGTTGACGATCGTGTTGACCTTGACCTTTCCGTCGGCGAACAGGTCGAGGTCGGTGCGGTCCCATTGACCGATGCACGGACCGCACGCGTTGGCCAACACCGTGCCACCGATGGCTTCGAGATCGGCGAGGAGCCCGTCGCGTTCGATCGTGGCTCGAACCTGCTCGGAGCCTGGCGTGATCAGCAGCTGTGTTTTCGCCCGAAGACCTCGGGCTGACGCCTGACGGGCGATCGAAGCGGCGCGGGTGATGTCCTCATACGAAGAATTGGTGCAGGAGCCCACGAGGGCGGACGAGACCTCGGTAGGCACGCCGTTCGCCTTCGCCCAAGCACCGACCTCGGACACCTTGTGGGCGAGGTCCGGCGTGTCGGGACCGTTGATCAACGGCATGAGCGTCGAGAGGTCGATCTCGATCACCTGGTCGAAGAACTGCTCCGGGTCGAGCTCGATCTCAGGATCGGCCCTGAGGTGATTGGCAACTGCGTTCGCCGCGTCGGCAATCTCTTCGCGCGAGGTGGCCTTCAGGTAGGCGGCCATGTTGGCGTCGTACGGGAACAGCGACGTGGTCGCGCCGATCTCTGCCCCCATGTTGCAGATCGTGCCCTTGCCGGTTGCGGTGATGGTGTCGGCGCCCGGACCGAAGTACTCGATGATTGCTCCGGTGCCGCCGCTCACCGTGAGAATCTCCGCGACCTTGAGGATCACATCCTTGGCCGAGCTCCATCCGGACAGCGCGCCGGTGAGGTGGACGCCGATGACCTTGGGCCAGCGCACGTTGAACGGAAAACCGGTCATCACGTCGACCGCGTCGGCGCCGCCGACCCCGATGGCCACCATTCCGAGGCCACCCGCGTTGGGCGTGTGACTGTCGGTGCCGATCATCATCCCGCCGGGGAACGCGTAGTTCTCCAGTACGACCTGGTGGATGATTCCCGAGCCCGGCTTCCAGAATCCGATGCCGTACTTGGCCGACACGGACTGTAGGAAGTCGTAGACCTCGGAGTTCACGTCGAGCGCGAACTTCAAGTCGACGCTGCCCTCGACTTTCGCTTGGATCAGATGGTCGCAGTGCACCGTCGTGGGTACGGCAACTTCCGGCAGCCCGGCGGTCATGAACTGCAGCAGCGCCATCTGTGCGGTGGCGTCCTGCATCGCCACCCGGTCCGGCTCGAAGTCGGCGTAGCTCCGAGCGCGTTCGAGCTCTTGGCTGTGGGCGTCCCGGAGGTGGTTCACGAGAATCTTCTCCGTCAGCGTCAACGGCCGGCTCAAGCGCGACCGGCCGAGCGCCACCCGATCGTCGAGGCGGTCGTAGACCTGCTGCACCAGCGAGAGCGGGGTTCCTGCGGTCACGGCTCCGGACGCTGCCGACGTTGACATATGGCTAGCTCCTTGCTTTTCAGCTTGTACTAGACAAGTCTATTACAAGTGAGAACGGCCCGCTACCAAGAAATCGCCACTGATCTCCGCCGGCAACTTGCGGCCGGGGAGTTCAGCGACGGGGGGCTCCTGCCCAGCGAGGCTGAACTCGGCGCAGCCTACGCGGCGAGTCGCGTCACCGTCCGCAAGGCGTTGGAACAGTTGCGCGACGAAGGCCTCCTCCTCTCGAGGCAAGGAGTGGGCTGGCAACCCGCGCTCGATCCATTGCGCCAAACACTCGGTCGTCTCGGCACGATCGAAGCTCAGCTCACCGACGCGGGGATCGAATCGACTCGGAACGTGCTCGACTTCGGGTTTGTGAGCGCGCCCGCTCGTGTGCGGCGCGTGCTTGGCGCGCGTCGCGTCCTCGAGGTTCGACGCCTGAACCTGGCCGACAACGAACCGTTCGCTCGCGTCACGGTGTGGTGCGCGGAGACCCTCGGCCGCCAGCTGTCGCTCGCTGATGTCGAACGCACGTCGTTCTACGAGTTGCTGGACATCGAACTCGGCGGCGCCACGCAGACGATCGCGGCCGCCGGGGCGACCAAGAGCGATGCCGAGCTGCTCGGAGTGGCCACCGGCTCGCCCGTCCTGCTCTGTACACGCGTCACGAATGACGTTGCAGGGGAGCCTGTGCTCATGAGCGAGCACGTGTTCCCGGCTCACCGCACCCAGTTCGTCGTGAGCCTTCCCCATGTCGAGCGTTCGATTGCCCCGAGCGGCCTTCGGCTTGTGGGCCAGGGTCGGTAGGAGCAGGTCGGTAGTCCTTTCGGCCTATGCCAAACCGCCCGCATGGGCCATGGTCTGGGACGGCAACATTTTGTACGGTCCTGAGGACGTGCCGCCCATTTGGGCGGATGGCACGGTCGGTCCTTTCTGGGGAGTTGAGGAGCGACAAGCGGGTGAAGATCACGATGAACAACGGCGACCTGCGCGAGCAGCTCGAGCAGGACAATGCCGAGCTGGCGCGGTCGAATCGCGAACTCGAGGAGTTCGCGTACGTCGCGTCGCATGACCTCAAGTCGCCGTTGCTGATCGTGCAGGGCTTTCTCGAGCTGCTCGACAACACGAAGAGGGACCAGCTCGACGACGACGCCCGCATGTACATCGATGCCGCGCTCCGCGGGGCAGGCCGTATGGAGCAGCTCATCGACGACCTGCTCATCTACTCACGTGTCGGACGCAACGACCACAACCGAGAGTGGGTCGATCTCGGTGCGCTCGCTGCTGAAGTGGTTGGCGATTCCGAGCCGGCCATCCAGGAGGCCGGCGCGACGGTGCTCATCGGTCCGCTGCCGTCCGTGCTGGGGAACGCGACGCTGCTTCGTCAGCTGTTCGACAACCTCATCTCGAACGCAGTGAAGTTCCGCCGGACCGATGTCGTGCCGATGGTCGAAGTCATTGCCGAGAGCCGGATGGGCGAATGGCGGCTGAGCGTCACCGACAACGGCATCGGCATTCCGCGCGAGCACCGGGAGTCCGTCTTCACGATGTTCTCCCGGCTCGCGCAGTCGGTAGACCGGCCGGGCTCCGGCATCGGTCTCGCCATCTGCCACCGCGTCGTTCAGGCGCACGGCGGGCGCATGTGGGTCGAGGACGGCACCTACGGCGGCGCTCGCATCTGCCTCACATTGCCCGCCTGAGTCAGGCCGGGGTCAGCCGAGGTCGGGCCAGCGCCGTTTGGTCGCGCGACGGCGCTTCGGCCCTCGATCACCGAGGGCCCATGTCCGTCGCCACAGCCCCACCAAGGTTGACGGCGACTCAGGTCCGGACAGCGGTGGGGTCGCGGCGCGATGGGCGCGGAGGCGAGCCGTGTACCAGTCAGTGCTCGCTTCGTCGGCGAGCGCGGCGACGGCGCGCTCGATGCGGGCCGCGAAGCGACGGGAGTCCTCGCCTTCGTCGGGCCACAAGGGTCGACCGAAGGTGATGCGAGTGGCGGAGCGCGACAGCCGCTTGCTGCCCTTGCGCATGATGCGGCCGGTGCCCTCGAGGTGCACCGGCACCACGGGAACGTGGCAGCGCAATGCGAGATACGCGGCGCCGCCCCTGAACGGCTGGCCCCAGCCGTCGGGCGAGCGCCCACCTTCGGGGAAGATCAACATGCTCCAGCCGTCGTCGATCAACTCGGCGGCGTCGTCCGCCGATCGGCGGGAGACGCGCGTGCGCTCGATGGGAATCGCGTTCAGGGCGAGGGCGGACGCCGTGGACGTCACCCGGGTCTTGAAGAAATAGTCGGCTGCCGCCCCTACGAACATCTTGTGCCGCCATGGTTCTGGGACCGATGAAAGCAAGAGGGGCGTGTCGACGTGACTGTGATGGTTGGCTGCAAAGATCACCGGCTGCGCCAGCCCGGTTCTGGCGAGGCGGGCAAGATCGTTGAGTTGGTCGAGACCGCGGCGGTCAGGGCTCGCCAGTGCGTGCATCGTCGGGGTGATCACCCCTTCGAGCAACGCCAACCGCGCCATCCGGGCTCCGAACGACCGGGCCCACTCGGTCTCGTAGTCGACGCCGGTGTGCTTCTTCTGCGGAAGCGGTTCGAGGGCGACCGGTGTCGGCGCCGCGCGAAATGGGAACGACAGCTTCCGCGTGACCGAGCCGATGGTCAGGTTCACTTGACGTCGGCCAACAGGATGGGCGGCGCGTGGAAGTGGGTGATGGTCGGCGCACGACCGACGACGTCGGATGCCATCTCGAGCGCGTCGTTCATGGTCGACGCGGCCATGAACCCGAGTCGACGCACGGCCCGAGGCTCGCCGCCCACGATGATCACGCGCCCGAGGTGTTGCAGCGCATGCGCGCCCCAGTACCACATGTAGAACGGATGCACGCCGTGGTAGGCGTAGCTCGTGCGGTAGAGGTGGCGATACCACTCGTCCTCCGCGAATCCCTTCTCGAACTCGGCTTCGATGCGCACCGGGTCGGTGGTTTCGGACAACACCTGCTCGAAGAAGTCGATGTAGCTCGGGTGGTGCACGGGATGGAACTCCCACGGAGTGGGGTGGCTCATGATGAGCACACCGCCCTCGCGCACGAGCGGCTTGCCGCGGTAGAGATTGAAGAAGTAACCAAGCCCGAGGCACATCACGAGGATCGGGTTCATGATCGAGTTCACGTTGTAGGGGCCGATGTAGGGCAGGCCCATCGTCAGGATGTCGGTCTGGCCTTCGACTTCGACGAGATGCTGCCTGTGCACGTTGCGCAACGTCTCTTCGTGGACCGCGTCGACCTCGCCGGCTTGCACGCTCGTCATCGCGTGCGGCGCCTTGATCGAGTGGAAGATCTGCCGGGCCAGCCGGCCGGGGGTGCGCGCCAGGGTCTTGCTCGAGCCGACGAACAGCGCGCGATCCCTGGCGTTCCACTCCCATTCCCGCTTCATGAGGAAGTCGAAGGGCTGCGGGAACGTGTCGGTGTTGAGCGTGGTTTCGATCTGGAAGATCTTCACGCCGGCATCGGTGATGACCTTGCCCATACGCCAGTTGCTCGTGTGCAGCGCGCTGTGGTGCCTGTCCATCAAAGAGCGCGAGTTCTGCAGGGTGCGCACGTTGTGGTGATGGCGCAGCGAGCGGTACGACGCGAGCCCGGTCGCGGTCGACTTCCAGCCGCCGTCCATGGCGACGAGGTTGATGTTGACGTAGACAAGCAGGTCCGACTCAGCGGCACGTTTGACGATCTCGACCTCTTCGCCCTGATCGGTGGTACCGAGAAAGGCCATGTTGTCGGTGTCTTCGGCGTCCATGTTGTAGAGGTGACCCGAGGGCGCAAAGGCGTCGTACACGCGGTCGCCGACCGCGTGCCGAAGTTCCGCCTCGGTCATGCGACGGTGCAACGCGAGGGCGGCGATGAGGTGGACGTCGTCGACTCCGGCCTCGGCCGCCATGTCGAGCACAGCTTCGATCACCCGTTGGCGGACGTCGGGGCGTTGCATGGGCGGCAACGGCAACGAGATGTCGTCGAACGCGATCGTGAGCCGCATGCCCGGGAACAGCAATTCGGGCAGCGGCTTCGAATCGCCGAGTGGGTTCAACAACGCGCGCCGGATCTCCGCGTCGGGATGCGGAAGCGGCTCGAGCGGTTCAGGTGGGTAGATGACGCGGGTGCGGTCGGCCGGCAGCCGCTCGAGGCGGAACCCTTCCCCCGCCCAAAAGAGAAGCGGCGGTGTCGAGCGATCGACGTCGAGCACGAACCCAGGACGAGGCATCAGCGATTCCGTTCGTTGCGGAGGTCGAAAGCGATCTTCACGGCGCCGCGGGTACCGGCGTTGGCCGCGTGGTCGATGGCTTCGCGGTAGCGAGCGAGCGAGTACAGGGCGCTGACGAGGCGACCGAGTTCGGCATCGGCCACGAGTTGCGTGGCGGTGGCGAAGTCGTCGGCCGTGTAGGCGTAGCAGCCCCGCAGTGAGGTCTCACGGTGCCACAGGGGAGTGAGGTCCACGCTGGTGCGCAGCCCCGGCATGCCGAGCAGCACGATCTCGCCTCCCGGCGCGACGATCGACAGGGCTTGCGTGAGCGAGTCGTCGCTGCCGACGCAGTCGACGACCGTGCCGGCGCCTCCACTGAGTTGGTTGCCGATCACCATGGCACCCGTGCGCGATCGCACCGCGCGGTTGAGCTCACTCGGCGCAACGACCTGCGTCGACCCAAACGCGCGTGCAAGGTCGCGCTGTCCGGGGTGTTTGGCCGCGGCGAGGATCGACCCGCCATACCCGATCCCGCGGAGGGCCGCGACCGTAAGGATCCCGAGGGTGCCGGCTCCGATGATCACAACGTCGTCAGGCTTCCCAGCGACGATCGCTCGCGCCGCGTGGACCGCGCACGCGGTCGGTTCGATCAGCACGGCTTCTTCGTCGCTCAACGCGTCGGGAACTGGGACGAGCTGCGACTCGTGCGCGACAAATGCGGTCGACCAGCCGCCACCCGTCGACTCGCAGAAGCCGGTCTGCAGGCCCGGCTCGAGGTGGCCGAACGCGATGCGCTCGCAGCGGTTGGGGTGGCCGCCTGAGCACTGCGAGCACAGCGGATCGATCCCGCGCACGACGCAGGTGAGGATCGGCACCACCACGACCCGCGCTCCGTTGTCGAGGTCACCGACCACCTCATGACCCGGAACGAACGGGAACGACACGATCGGTTCGAAGTAGCGCGACGAATGCCCGTCGATCGTCGCGAGGTCGCTGCCGCAGATGCCCGCAAGCCGCGGCCGCACGCGGACCCACCCGGCGCCAGGAAGCTCCGGTTCGTCGATGTCCTGCAACGAGATCGGGCCCACACTTGCGCCCTTGCCGGGAACCAACCGTCCGGCAACCGCAGCCGCCGCGTATTTCGCCACGTTGCGTTCGAAGACCAGAGCCCTCATCGGAGCAGAGCTCTCATCGGGCAACGACCCGAGGCGGCGCGATCGGGAGCAGCTTGCGCGGTCCGCCGGGTGCCTTGCTGAAGTGCTCCACCAGCCACCCGCGCTTGCGGGCGATCGCGGCCAGTCGAGTTTCGGGGTTCACGGCCACCGGAAAGCCCACCGCTTCGAGCATCGGCAAATCGGACGCGGAGTCGGCGTACGCCACCGACTCGGCAAGGGACAGGTTCTCGGCGTCCGCGAAGTCGAAGAGCAGCTGCGCTCGTGACTCGCCGGTCGGAGGAACGTCGGTCAGCTCGCCGGCATACCTGGACGGCTCATTCGTCGAGGTCGACGATGCAGCCGTCGACAACGACGCGCACACGATGTCGTCGAAGAGCGGGCGCAGCGGCCTCACGACGAAGTCGAGCGCGCCGGTGATGAGCAGCGTGCGATGGCCGAGCGCCCGGTGCTGGCGCACACGGCGGATCGCAGCGGGGAACGACTTGGTGAGGATGAGGTCGCTGAACATTTCGACCGAGTCGATGTCGAGTTGTTCGATCGGCGCCTCCTCGTAGCGACGATAGAAGTGGCGAAGGAAGTCGCCCCGGTCACGGCGATCCATCGCCAGCAACCGGGGAGCCTCGGCGAGGGTGCGCACGACGAACCGCAGGCGCTCGTCTGACGGCAGCCGGCGAGTGGCGAGCCAGGCGTACGAAGCCACGACGTTCGAGGCGATGAGCGTGTTCTCGAGGTCGAAGGCGGCGAGCTGGCGCTCGGGCGCGAGCACCTGCCGTCGCAGCCGCTCCTCTCGATTTTCCACGGCAGTCTTTCCGGGGGTCGTGCGTACGCGGGCATGGGTCACGACCGACGGCAGATGAACGTCACGGACGTAGTGCGTCCAGTCGATGACACGCGGATCGAAACAGAAGGCCTCGCGATCGTCAGCGTCGACGACGTCCCAGAGCGCGAGGAGCCGGTCGACGCCGTACACCGCTTCACACTCGGCATACGCGCCGTAGAGCTCCACGTACGAGAGGGCGCGGGATGCTTCTTCCCTACGCTCCTCCAACCGAGCACTCATCTCCGCCTGCGAGCCGCGCAGCGGCAACGATTGCAGGACAGCCTCGGCGCGCTCGAGCGTCCGCTTCGCACGAGTGAGCTGTCCTTGCACGCGACCACGGCCGGGGAACGTCCAGTCGGGCACCACGATCGGCTGACCCTTGGGGTCGTACAGCGGATGCTCGAGGAACCACGACCGCACCAAGTCGACGAGCCGTGAGTAGCGCAGCGGGTTCGCGGAGCCGGACGCGACCTGCGTGACATCGACGGTGTTGCCCAAACCAGTTGGGTCCGGCCCACGCGCCGCGACCGCGCACACCGCGCCGACAACGAGGTCGACGGGGATCACGTCCACGATGCCCTCGGGCACGCCCGGGAACTCCTTCAGCAACCCGCGGGCGTACGAGATGATCACCGGCTCGGCCATCCGGAACCCGCGGATCCAGCCGGGCTTCGGCTCGGCCAGGGCGGATTCGATGATCGACGGCCGCACGATCGACACGGGCACGTTGCCACGCGACTCGACGAGCGCGCGCTCGCCCAGGGCTTTGGTGTAGGCGTAGGCGTCGGGCCAGCCGAGTGAGGTCGCTCGCGCGCGACCCGCATCGATCATGCGTTCTTTCACCCACTGCGTGCGACGCTGCTCGGTCTTCTCGGCGAGCAGCGGCGTCCCCGCGGCGCCGAGTTCGCGACGCGCTTCTTTGCGGAATCGAGTGAGGAACTCGGGTGTGCGGCTCTGGGCTTCGGCGTCGGCACGCGCCCGGCGAGCCGCGCTGACTTCTGATCGCCAATCGATGTCGAGGAAGAATGGGCTCTCGCTCAGCAGCTGCTCGGGGGCGGCGCCACGGCGGTTGCCGGCCACGTAACACGTCGACACCGCGACGAGGTGCGCGGTCGAGCCGAGTGATTGCAACGTCTGCGCAAGTCGGGTGGGACCGAGCAGATTGACCTCGACCGCACCATCGAGGGGGGAGTCGAACGCCACGGTCGCGGCCGAGTGCATGACGATGTCGCAGGCCGCGAGCGCGGCGCGGCCGTCGTCGTCGAGGCCAAGGCCGTCGCGCCCGACATCACCTGCGATCACCGTGACCCGTCGGCGGATCATCTCGTCGAACCCTTCGCCGGACGCGTCGCCGGCGACCCGGGCCCGCAGGACATCGAACGCGTCGTTGCGGAAGATCTCGCGAGAGGCCCGTTGCTGGACCGTCGAGCGCCGGCCCGCCCGCAGGAGCAGCACGATGTCGGCGTCGGGAACGGTGCGCAGCAACCGCTCGAGGAGAGCTGTGCCCAGGAACCCGGTTGTCCCCGTGATCGCGATTCGCTTCCCGGCGAGTGCTTCCCGGATCATCGCCCGTCTGTCTACCATTTGGTAGAGAGCCGGGGAAAGGCCGTCTACGATCCGGGCCAGGCATGCTGGCCGAGGAGGTGCGGTGGCAACGGGAGCAGGAACCCGAGAGCGGGTCCTCGACGCGGCCCTGGCCTCCTTCGGCACTCGCGGGTTCGAGGCGACATCCCTCGACGCGATCGCCGGCGAACTCGGCGTGCGCAAGCAGACGATCCTGTACTACTTCCCGACGAAGGACGCCCTGCTCGAAGGCGTGATCGACGCCAGTGCTGACGAGCTCATCGTCGAGTTGGAAAGGACGCTCGGTCGGGCCGGCGATGGCTGGGGCCGGGTCGAGGCCGTCGTGCGCAAGGTCTTCCGGCTGGCGGCGCGCCGCCCCGCGCTGCTTGGTTTTCTGCGCGAGGTGTCGCGCCTGGGACCGCCGGCCTCGGCGCAACTCGTCGCCCGGCTCGATCCGCTGGTGAAGCGCGCCTTGGGCTTCCTCGAAGAGGAGATGGCTGCGGGCCGATTGCGCCCCCGTGACCCCGGGCTCGTCCTCATCGCCGCGTATTCGGTCGTGATGGGGGTGGCCACCGAGGTCGAGGTGCTCGGCGCTCTCGGTCAGGAGCAGACCTTGCGCTCGCTCGTTCGCCGCCGCAACGACCTGCTGTCGCTGCTGCGCGACGCGTTGGTTGTCTGAACGCCCTGGGATCGAACGAGGTCGCTAGCGCTTGGTCTCGAAGCGCGAGCGGCGAGCATGGCGTTCGAGCGCCAGGCGTACGAGCTCGTCGATCAGTTCCGGATACGACAGACCCGAGGCCTCCCATAGCTTCGGATACATCGAGATCGGCGTGAACCCCGGAATCGTGTTCAGTTCGTTGACGAGAAACCCACGCGCTTTCCCGTCGGGACGGGTCTCCTCGAAGAAGAAGTCCACGCGAGCCATGCCGTCGACCCGCAAGGCCTCGTAGGCCTTGACCGCGAGCGCTTGCACCTCGTGGCACTGCTCGTCCGTCAGCGGGGCAGGGATCCGCAACTCCGCGAGTCCGTCGAGGTACTTGTCGTCGAAGTCGTAGAACTCTCGACCCGGTACGACCTCGCCCGGCAGCGACGCGCGCGGCTCGGTGTTGCCCAGCACCGCCACCTCGATCTCGCGACCGACCATCGCCTCTTCGACCAAGACGTGGTCGTCGTAGCGCAGTGCCTCGTCGATGCCGGCCGACAGCTCTGCGCGGTCGTGCGCCTTCGTGACCCCGACCGACGATCCGAGGTTCGCCGGCTTCACGAACAACGGCAACCCGAGTGTCGCGATCGCATGCTCGACAAACGCCTCCCGGAACTCCTCGGCGAGCTGGTGCTCTCGCACGGTCAGCCAGCTTGGCTGCGGCAGGTCGTACCTCGCCATCATGTCCTTGGCTGCGGCCTTGTCCATACACAAGGCGGACGCGAGCACGCCGGCGCCGACGTAGGGGACGCCCGCGAGTTCGAGCAACCCCTGCACGGTGCCGTCCTCGCCCATGGGACCATGCAAGAGCGGCAGCACCACCACCGGACCGGGATCGCGCTCGGCCGGGAGGATCGCCGGCAGCGGGTCGAGTTCGGCGCCGTCGCTGTCGTCAGGTGAGGGCAATGCACTCGCCCCGGCCCCCAGCGCGGCGACGGCATCGCCACTCTCGACCCATCGGCCCTCACGCGTGATGCCGATCGGCACGACCTTGTAACGGTCGTCGTCCGCGGCTTGCAGCACATGCAGCGCAGAGGTGCACGACACCTCGTGCTCGGCGGAACGGCCGCCGAACAGCACGACCAGCCGAACCTGTTCGGTGTCCTTGGGATCGGCGACCACGAGGCAACTGTAAGACTCCGCCGATGCGGTTCAGTGCCACCGAGATCGCGCGCGTGGTCGGTGGCGACCTCGTCTCTGGGACAACGGCTGACGCCGATGTCGCTGGCGTGGCGATTGACTCGCGATCGGTCTCCGGTGGAGAGCTGTTCGTGCCGATCGTGGCCGAGCGCGACGGCCACGAGTTCATCGCAGTTGCCGTGGCAAACGGTGCGGTTGCGTACCTCACCAGCAACGGACGCGTACCGGCCGACGGGGCCGACGGGGCCGCTGTGGCCGCCGTGGCCATCGCGGTCGACGACACCGGCCGTGCATTGCTCGAGCTGGGGACGGCCGCGCGGTCGCGCCTCAGTGCTGAGGTCGGCGATCGGGTCATCGGCATCACCGGGTCCGTCGGGAAGACCACCGTCAAGGACTTGACTGCGGCCGCATTGGCGCCTCGGTACACGGTGCAGTCGAGCCCGAGGTCGTTCAACAACGAGCTTGGTGTGCCGCTGACGCTGGCGAACAGCCCTGATGATGTTGACGCGGTCGTC
>JBEEGD010000583.1:0-2540 GCA_041166685.1 Acidimicrobiaceae bacterium
ACCACGGGTAGTTGCAGGACCGAGATGACGACCGAACAACTGATCACGAGCGTCGAGCTGGCGGCGTACCTGTGGATGGCCGCGTTCTGCTCTCACGACTGGCGCGGTCGGCGCGCCGTGCCCTCCAGGTGGCTGACTGCCAGCTTTCTCGTCCTCGCGGGTGTGGTCGGTCTGGGTCTCCTCCGAGGCGACAACACCGGCGGGCTGCTGCTGACGGCAACTGTCGTCGCCCTCCTGGTCTTCCCATGGACGCTGTTCCAATTTTCGAGAGCCTTCTCGCGGCCATCGCGACGGCTTGACCGCGCGGCTCTGGTGATCACGGCGGCGCTCCTCATCGCCACCGTGGTGTTCCCCGGAGTTCCGAACGCCGGCGAAGCGCACCTTTCGTTGTGGAAGCGGATCTACGTGGTCGCGTTCGCGGTGGACTGGGCCGCGCTGGCGGCGGTGGCCGCCTCTCGGCTGTGGCGCTCCGGCGAGGGCGAACCGACCGTCGCGCGGCGGCGCATGCGCTCGCTGTCGACGGGGGTGTTCGTTCTTGCGGGAGTGGTCGCGCTCTCCGCCGCCACTTCGCCGAAGCCTCCGTTGCTCGCACAGGTCGTGATGCACGGCGCCGGATTCGCGGGCGCGCTCCTGCTGCTTGCAGGCGTTCGACCTCCGGCCGCGGTACGCAGGCGGTGGCGCCGCGAGGAGGCTGCCGCCTTCGAAAGGACAGAAGCCGAACTCATGACGGTGGGCGACCGGGGTGACGTGACCGGCGTGGTGCTGTCGAGTGCGATCCGGTTGTTCGGCGGTGTTGGCGCGTTCTTGATCGATCGTGACATGTCGATGGTGGCCGTTGAAGGTGACGTCTCGTCGGACGTCGGCGCGCTTCTCGTACGCGCCGGGCGACTCGCGCCGGGGGACCTGCTCGAGCACAGCGATCTCGTCGCGGTGGCGACACACGACGGATGGCTCGGAGTTCGCCGGTCGGCCACGACGCCACTGTTCGGTCGTGAAGAGATCGGGCTGCTGATTCGGCTTGGTCGTTTGACGCACCTCGCGCTCCAACGCGTGGACTTGATGGAGCGGGAACGGGTGGCGCGCCGCGAAGCGACGGAGCGAGAGCGGCAGTTGCACGAGGCGCAAGAGGTGGCACATCTCGGCAGCTTCTCTCGGGACGTGGCCTCCGGCCGTCTGCACTTGTCTGCCGAGATGCGGCGTCTGCTCGGCCGCGATCTCGGACCTTCCCCGCACATCGACGACGTCGCAGAGGTCGTTCATCCCGATGACCGGGAACGATTCGTCGCAGTGACCCGCGAGTTGTCGCACCGCAACGTTCCGCTGGACTTTCGCTTCCGAGTGTCGTTACCTGACGACCAGGTCCGATGGCTTCGCGGCCGCGCGGCGCAAAGCGTCGACGAGCGGGGCGCCGTACGTGTGCTCGGAACAGCTCAAGACGTGACCGCCGAGGTCGAGTCCGAGGAAGCGTTGCGCGACCGTGAGCGCGAACTGGCCGAGGCGCAACACCTCGCCCGGCTCGGAAGTTGGAGCTGGGATCTCAACCAACGAAGCGGTCAATGGTCGACCGAGCTGCACCGTCTGTACGGCACCGATCCCGATTCGTTCGAGCCGACATTCGAGGCGTCGATGGCTCGCATCCACGCAGATGACCGGCACGCGACAACATCCGCGGTGGAACGGGCGCTGCGCGGTCACCAGCCGTTCGAAGTCGTCCACCGCATCATCCGCACCGACGGCGAGGTTCGTTGGTTGCGGTCGCAAGGGCACATCGAGGTCGACGATGCCGGGGTCATCGTGCGGATGTTCGGCACAGGGCAGGACATCACCGAGCAGAAGCAGGCCGAGGATGCCCTCGCGCATCAAGCGCTGCACGATCCACTCACCGGTTTGCCGAACCGAGGTCTGTTCCTCGACCGATTGGGTCAAGCGATCGGGCGCCGGTCGCGCCGGCCGTCGTCGCTCGTCGTGATGTTTCTCGACCTCGATCGGTTCAAGTGGGTCAACGACAGTCTCGGACACGCGGTGGGCGACGAGCTCATTCTGGAGACCGGTCGCCGACTGGTCCGCGTCGCTCGCGGCGGCGACACCGTCGCCCGGTTCGGCGGCGACGAGTTCCTGATCATGTGCGAGGACGTCGACGGTGAACACGACGCGGTCGCGTTGGCGGAACGCTTCGGCGCCGCGGTCGCCCAGCCGATCGAGCTCGCCGGAGCAGAAATCACGCCTACGGCCAGCATCGGAATCGCGCTGGCCGCCTCCGATCACGACGTCGACGCCAACACGTTGGTGCGTCAGGCGGACGCGGCGATGTACCAAGCCAAGGACAACGGGCGCCACCGGTATGAAGTCTTCGCGGCGCCGACCGCCGAGCGCGCGACGGAACGGCTGCACCTCGAGAGCTCGCTGCGGCGCGCGATCAACGAAGACCAGCTGAGACTGCACTACCAACCGATCGTCGATGTGTCGGTTGGTCGAGTCGTTGGGGTCGAGGCGCTCGTTCGCTGGCAACACCCCACGCGCGGGCTCATCGCGCCGGCGGA
>JBEEGD010000584.1:0-10474 GCA_041166685.1 Acidimicrobiaceae bacterium
ATCGCGCGCACGTCGAGGACGACGGGTTTCTCGCTCAGCTCCGCGGTGCGGTCGTGCTTGCCGTTCGATGACACTGCGGACGCCGGCGACTTCTCCTTGCCGTTGGTCTTCGACGCGCCTTCGAGGAACACCGAGCGCACGATGTCGTCGCGCTCGAGCAACTCGGCGGTCGAGCCCTCGAAGCGCACCTCGCCCTTCTCCATGAAGTACGCGCGGTCGGCCACCGTGAGGGCCACGTTGATCGACTGTTCGACGAGGATGATCGCCGTGCCGGACTCTTGGATGCGGCGCACGATGCCCAGCAGCATCTCGACGATCGTCGGTGCAAGCCCGAGAGAGAGTTCGTCGATCATCAGCAGCTTGGGTTTGGCGATGAACGCCATGCCCAAGGCGAGCATCTGCTGCTCGCCTCCGGACAGGTTGCCGGCCATCTGGTCCTTGCGCTCCAGAAGGCGCGGGAAGATGTCGAAGACTTCCTTCACGGCTGCTTCCAGGTACTTGGGGTCGTCGCGGTAGAGCCAACCCCCGGCCCGCAGGTGCTCCCCGACCGTGAGCGTCGGGAAGACGGCCTTGCCACCGGGCACTTGGATGACCCCGGCCTTGGTGGTGGCGACGCCGTCGGAGTGCGTGATGTCGCGACCCTCGAAGAAGATCGCGCCCCCGATCGGATCGACCACACCGCTGATCGCCTTCAACAACGTCGACTTGCCGGCGCCGTTGGTGCCGAGCAACGCGACGCACTCTCCAGGGCGGACCACCATGTCGACACCGAACAGGACCTGAACTTGGTCGTACGCGACTTCGACGCCGCGGCACATGAGCAAGCTGCCGGTTCCTGCGGCTGCATCGAGGCGCTCGCGACGAAGTTCTGCGGTCATGGCGAGCAGTGACATCGCCCGAGTGGTGTCGTCGGCCACGTGCTTGTGACCCGAGCGCAGCACGAGGCCGCAGATGATCCCGTATGGCGCGGTGACGGCGAGGCCCCAGCGGTTGCCGCGGGAGTCCGCAAGCGCGGCGAACCCGGGAATGAAGTACAGCAGCCAGACACCCGCAACGAGGAAGAGCGAGCCGAACGTGAACGACAGCGTCCGCACGCGTGCGGGGGACACGAGCGCCTGCGTCGCGTAGAACGGCGGGAAGAAGAACCCCACGACGAAGCTGGTCACGAGACCGATCGCGATCACCATCGCAAGCGCGGGAGAGACCGCGATCGCAAAGATGCCGATGCCTACGAACCCGAGCGCGAGGCCAGCGCGCTTGAGCGGCTCGCCCATCCCCTTGGCCATCCAGCCCAGCGTCCACCGACCAGCGAGCTGGATGCCGATGAACGTCGCAGCTGCGTTGATTGCACCGATGACACCGCGCCCGAGCTCGTTGACGCCAAAGTCCTTCTCGAGAAACAGGGGGAGCAGATAGGCCAGGGGGATGAGTCCGGCGCCGAGGAAGAACCACGCGGCGTATTGCCGCTTCAGCGTCTTGATCGAGAACAAGATTCGCCGAGCTTCAGCGAACGTGACCGGCTCTTCTTGCTCGGCGGCCAGCGCGGCGTCGGGGTCGTCGGTCCCGCCCCGAACGGGGTCGCGCAGCTTGGTGGCACCGAGGAGCGCGGTGAGGACGATGGGTACGACGAGGATCACGAATGCCGCTCGCCAGCCGGCGATGGCGGCGGCGAGCCCGGCGCTGGCCGACCCCACGATTGTGCCGAAGTAGACGGCGTTGCGATGCGCGCCAAAGACACGGGGACGGTCGTATGGCTTGTAGTAGTCGGCGAGCAGCGACGTGTGGATCGAGTCGTTGAGCAGGCGGCCGATGCCGTTGCCGAATCGGAACACGATCAACAGGAAGAGAACGGGCGCGAGCCCAGTCGCAAAAGAGAAGACTCCGGCGATGATCGCGCCGGCGATGACGAGCTTTCGCCTCGGAAGGCGGTCTCCGTAGAAGCCCACCGGAACCGCCAGCAGCAGGATGACGGTGAGGTTGAGGACGACGATGAGCCCAAAGGCCGCGGTCGTGAGGTGGTACTCATCGCGAATGTTCGGGGCCAGGACGTTGAACGCAGCAGTGTCGAATTCGTCGAAGAAGAACAGCAAGAAGAGGACGACGAGGGGATACGTCGGCATCCCACCGCACATCTCGTCGAGACGCCGTCGCAGCGAGTTCATTTGCGCACCTTCTCGAGCCGGCTCTCACCCGCGCTGCCGTTCCCGCCGCCGACCGCGAAGTGTTCGTGCTGTTGTGCCTCAGAGACGGGAACAAGTTCGCCGCATGCCGGGCAGGCGATCACGTGTGCGAGGTCGCCGGCTTCGACTGCCTCGGCGATCTCCGCGGTGGTCGCGGCCGCGGCGATCGCGTGATCGGCCGCCTCGTGTTCCTGGGCCTCGACGAGCGAGTCGGCGATGAGGCTCGGCACATGGATGTTGCGGCGCAGCGCGACCCTGCGCAGCAGCGTGTCGCGGATGCGGAACATGCCCTCGGCCAGACCGCCGGGCAAGAAGTTCAAGATGAGTAGCAGTCCGAGGCCGCTCGTCAGCAGCCGGATCTGATCAACATCACGTAACCCTGGCAGCAGCGGTATGCCCTCGACGAAGGCCGCGCCGAGCAGGGCTCCCGGCAACGAGCCGATGCCGCCGATCACCGTGAGGGTGAACAACTCGATCGAGCGCTCGGGCGGAAAGGCGTTCTCTGCAAACGCAGGCGTCTGGTACGCGAGCAGCGCGCCGGCCATCCCCGCCATGAAGCCCGATACCGCGAACGCAGCCAGGCGGCTTCGTGAGAGGTTCACCCCGAACGCCTGCACCGCGCGTCCGTTGTCGCGCACGCCGATCAACACGCGGCCTGATCGACGGCGCCGAAGCGATCGGGCCATCATCAGCGCGAGCACGAGGAACGCGAGACAGACGTAGAAGAACTTGGCGTCGGCCTTGAACGTCAGCGGTCCGATCTCGCTGGAGTCGCCGAGGTCGAACGTGTTCCACAGGATCGGCCGGTTCACGAGGTGGCCGCTCTTGGGGACGAGCCAACCGAAGTACTCCCGATTCAGCATGCTCGACACCGTGAATGCGAAGCCGAGCGTCGTCACCGCGAGGACCAGGCCCTGGATCCGCAGCGCGGGCAGACCGACTGCGATGGCGATGCCCGCGCCGGTGAGCGCGGCGATGATGATCGTGAGAAAGAAGTCCATGTGATGGTTGGCGGCTAAGCCGCCCGCGGTGGCCGACGCGACGCCGGCGATGGCGAACTGGCCGAGGCTGATCTGGCCCGCCCAACCCGTGAGCACCACCAGTGACACGCCGATGATGGCGTAGATCACCGCCAGCGTGGCCGACGAGGTGTATTGGTCACCCAGCCAGAAGGGGATGCCCAAGACGATCACGGCCAGCGCGATGCCGAGGACGGTGATTCCCGTTCGAACTTCGGGCACGGATCGCAACTCGGCTGGGATCGGCCGCACTTCCTTCACGGACTGCCACGACGATGCGCCGAGCTCGTAGGCCCGCGACAGCTTGCCTCGCTGCACCAACAAGGCCAAGAGGATCACGATGAAGATCGCGGGATCAGAGAGACCCGCTCGGTTTGTCGTGAAGACGATCGACTGGTCCACGATCCCGACGAGCAAGCCTGAGACGAAGGCCGTAGGAAGGCTCTCCATCCGTGCCATCACCGCGATTGCGAGCCCCATGAACAGCAGGCGTAGGCCAACGAAGCCGTCGAGCGGCAGGCCCGTCAACGGCACCGTGAAGAAGATGCCGATTGATGACATCGTGGCGGCCAGCATCCAGACGATCGTCGAGACCCGCTTGACCGGGATGCCCAGCAGCGATGCCCGCTCGCCGTTCTCGGCCGAGGCTCGCACGGCGATGCCGACGTCGGTGTACTTGAAGAACGCCCCGAGAGCGATCACCACGACGCCGACCACGAGCACGGGCGCGAAGTGGTCCCCGCGGAAGGTGAACACGCCAACCGTGTAATGGAAATTGGTGAAGGGAGTAGGGAACGTCAGCGAGACGGTGTCGATCAGCGACCCGCCGACCCACTGCTTCGAATAGAACTCGAGCACCAGCAGGATGAAGCCGATACCGATCGTGACGACCGTGAGGATGAGGCGGGGGGCATTGGCGAACCGACGCACGAGGCCGACCTCGACCACCCCGCCGAGCAGCGCGCCGCCGATGACTGCGATCGGCAGCGCGACGATCCACGGCACTCCTCGTTTGGCGATGAGCAGCAACGCAACGACCGCCGGCACGGCCCCCAACTGTGCTTGGGCGAAGTTGATGATGCGGTTGGCGCGGTAGACGAGGATGATGCCCATCCCGATGAGCGCGTACAGCGAGCCGTACACCAGCCCGAGCAGGACGATCTCCGTCGGGATGATGTGGGCCCCGCGGCCCGCATGCGCGATCGGCACCTTGCCGAAGAGGAACTGCAGCACGCCCTGCACGACCACGACGTAGCCGAGGAGCACCTTGAGGAAGGGGCCGAAGACCCGGTGATCCCACACCGGGGAGATGGCCGACCGAATGCGTTTCATCGCCGTGCTCACGCGCGGATCGGGATGCCGGCGAGGTCGTTGCCCCATTCACCGAGCCCGTAGCGTTTCTCGCACACGTGCGGGCCGGGGTTCGCCGGACATGTTGGCGACTCTGGACCCACTGCTACGTACGCGCCCTGCGAGTTGTCGATCGGTGTCGTCGCCAGCGGATCCCAGTACACCTCCTTCTCGTCCGAGACGCCCGTGTAGTCGTCGGTTCCCCACTTGTACAGCGCGGAGCGCCCAGCACCGCCGTACGGCGGGACGTTGCCGAGCACGCCCTGCTCGAACGTGAGCGGGTTCAGGTTCGGCCCGGTTTGCTGCAACATCAAGGCGATGCCGCTCTGCCACGCCCACAGCAGTCCGCACCCGTTGTTGCCGCACGGGTGCCCCGAGTTGCCTTGAAGTCGCCAGACACGCGCTTGATCCGTGTCGTCGAGCGAACCGAACGTCGGGAGCTGACTCGGTCCGAACGCGTGCTGCCATTGCTGTTTGTCGTACAGCTGGCCGAGCAGGTCGTAGTCGAGCAACCCGAGGCCAGGAAGAATGTGTTCCGGGTAGTAGTTCTGGTTCGTGAGCCCCGTGGTCAGGAACACCGGGGCGATCGGGTCACACATGCACACGAGCGTGGTGACCTTGTTCGTCGCCAGCGCGGCGACGGTGGCCTCGGTCTGCTGCGTGGCCGTGTTGATGTCGGACTTGTACGTGAACGGGTGGTCGACTGCCGCGTCGGGACCTCCACATGCTCGTACCGCGTCGATGACCCGCTGCGCAGTGAGGGTGTTGGCCGGAATCTCCGGGACGGTGATTCCGAGTTTGCGGATCACGCTGTCGCGCGTGCCGATGTCAGGCTTGATCACCGTGCCGGCGTGGTCCGGGTGCTTGCCGACCAGCTTGTTGCAGTAGTAGCTCGAGATGAAGTCGGCGGACTGCGACCCATCCATCCCGACGTCGTAACGGAACGGACGGCGACCGTTGTAGTAGTTGAGGTCGAACGCGGTCCCGCCGATCGAGATGATGCCGGCGTTGGCAAAGATGTCGAACACGTCCGCGTAGAGCGACGTGATCCAGATGACCGCGAAGGGCTTCTTCTTCACGATCTCCTGCGCGGCGACCTCGCACTTGGCGTAGTCGGGCGGGGTCGTGGGGCAGTTGCCGATGACCTTCTCGAAGACGAGCTTGCGGCCGTACAGCTCGTAGTGCGAGTTGATGAAGCCTTCATACGCCGCGATGGCGTCGTCGTCTTGTTGCGACGTCGTCGCGAGGCCCTTGACGCCGAGGATGGCGTTGACCTGGTCGTTGGGCGTCGCCTGGAAGATGACGACGTGGATCTCGGTCGCGGTGACGCCGTCGTTGGTCGCGCCACCGTTGTCGCCCGCGAAGACCGGCTGGCACGGCGGCCCGTGCACGATGTACACGTCGAACTGGTACGGACCCACACAGTGGCTGGTGTCGCCCGCGGCCAGCGTCCCGCCGCCGACATTGCTCACCGTGCCCGCGCCACCGCCACCCCCGCCGACGACTCCGCCGCCGCCACCCCCGCCGGTGCCGCCGCCCGCGACGCTGCCGGGACTGCCGGCGACTGCCCCCGGAGTGCCCGCTGCACCACCGGACGACGTGAAGCCGCTGTTGCCGCCGGTTCGAGACGGTGCCGCACCTGCGCTGAGTGCGGTGTGCTCGGGCGCCTTCGACGGCGCCGCCACGATGAACAGCGCTTGCACCGCGGCGAGCGCGAGGAACGGGCCGTACAGTCGGAGTGTCGACCTCCGCATTCTTCAACCCCCTCTGTTGACCGGGTTTCTGGGCCCTACCCCGGTCATCCGTCACACCTTTCGCTCGCCGGTGGTCGGGTTCCTGCCCCACTGCCGGCTTTTCCTGACCCGCTGGTCAGGTGATCAGGCGGCGCGTTGAAGGGACAATAGGACGTCCGCCACCCGAGCGAGCTCCGCGTCCCAGTCGGGCGGCTCGGCGAGGGGTACGACCACGAATTTCGAGACTCCGGCGCCCACGAAACGCTCGATTTGGGTCCTGAGGCCGTCGACGCCGGTGGCGATCACGTCGGTCGGATCCTCGAGGTCAGGGCGTCGAGCGGCCAGCGCCGCGGTCACGACATCGGGGACGGGACCCTCGCTATAGGCGACCAGTGCGCCCCAATGCTCGTTGTCGAAGGCGCGCCCCGCGGCCGCGGCCGCTTCCTCGACGACTGGCCGTGACCGCATGACGTCGGTCGGTGTGCAGAACGACGGCAGCCATCCGTCGGCCAGTCGACCGATGCGCCGCAACTCTGATGGCGCCAGTCCTCCGAGCCAGACATCGGGGGGCTGTTGTATCGGCTTCGGACGCACCGACACCGCCTCGAAATGGAATCGCTCACCGTCGTGATCGACGGACTCCTCCGTCCACAACCGGCGAATGAGTGGCAGCGCCTCGTCGAACCACTTCGCGCGATCGCCGCGCGCGACACCAAAGGCCTGTTGCTCACGCGGGTCGGCGACCCCCAGGCCGAACGCAGGCAGTGTGCGGCCGTTCGACAGTCGGTCGAGGCTGGCCCATTCCTTGGCCAGGAGCACGGGATTGCGACCGGGGAGTACCTGCACGCTCGTGCCGAGCTTGAGTTTCTTCGTTCGGCCCGCGGCCACGGCCAACCCGATCAGCGGGTCGGGACAATCGCCGGTGATGCGCTCGGACAGCCAGAGCGAGTCGAAGCCGTGGCCTTCAAGAGCATCGACGAATGCGTTGAAGCGTCCGGCGTCGTTGGTCAGCGAGCGCGTGCCGAGCCCGTAGCCGATGCGCACTTTCATTCGGTGGAGCCTCGCACACTGGTGAGACGGCGTTCGAGAAAGGCGCGCTCGGCGATGTTCGCCGCGCGATGGATGGCCCGCCCGGATTCGACACCTATCTTCATCTCCATGAGTCTCGACGTGCAGTCCCTCCTCGACCTCGACGGCCGCGTGGCAGTGGTGACCGGCGCATCCAGTGGATTCGGTGACCGCTTCGCCCGGGTGCTGCACGCGGCCGGCGCCTCGGTGATGGCTGCCGCCCGGCGCACGGATCGGCTGACTGCCCTCGCGGCGTCAATCGATGACGACGGCCGGTTTTCGACCGTGACATCAGATGTCACCAACGATGAGGACTGCGAGCGGCTGATCGATGAAACCGTGGGGCGGTTCGGCCGCATCGACATCCTGGTGAACAACGCCGGCACGGCGGTCACGCTGCCGGCGGAGGAAGAGACTCCGACGCAGTTTCGGGGCGTGATCGACGTGAACCTCAACGGGTTGTTCGTGATGTCACAGCTTGCCGGGCGTCGGATGATCGCGCAGGGCTCGGGATCCATCGTGAACATCGCGTCGATGCTCGGGCTCGTCGCGTCGACCCCGGTGAAGCAAGCCTCCTACTGCGCGTCGAAAGGCGCGGTGGTGAATCTCACCCGCGAGCTCGCCGCGCAGTGGGCTCGCAAAGGAGTGCGCGTCAACGCACTCGCGCCCGGGTGGTTTCCGACGGAGATGACGGCAGAGATGGTCGTCGACGAGTCGTCGATCGCGTTCGTGCAGCGAACGTGCCCGATGGGCCGGTTCGGCGAGGAGGCCGAACTCGACGGCGCGCTGTTGTTCCTCGCGTCGGATGCCTCGAGCTACTGCACTGGCCAAACCCTCGCCATCGACGGCGGCTGGACCGCCAGATAGCCGCAATTCCCACAGTCAGAGGAGTGAGCGCAGCAGCTCGCGGGTGCGGGAGCGTTCCGAGTCGGACGAACCGAACTCCGCCGCGAGAAAGTCGGTGGCGCCTGCCTCGGCGATCCGCTCGATGCCCGCTTGTACGGCCTTCTCGTCACCGACAAGAGCGACGTCGGCCGGGCCAGCGGCACCTTCGCGGTCGAGCATGGCGCGGTAGCTCGGCAGTTGTCCGTAGATCGCGAACGTCTGCGCCGCGCGGGCGCGTGCCTCGTCGGCGTCGTCAGTGACGCACACCGGCAATCCGGCCACCACGCGGAATGCCTCGGGACGTCCGGCCTCCGCCGTCGCCGATCTGAGCGTCGGCACGGTGTGCTCTGCCAGCGTGGACGGGCCCGTCATCCACGTGATCGTGCCGTCGGCCATGCGCCCGGTGAGCCGAAGCATCTGCGTGCCGAGCGCGGCGACGAGCACCGGAGGCGCCGACACGTCGGATGCAATCGTCAGCGCGGCGCTGGCGGACAGCGATTCGCCCTTGAACTGCACCGACCGCTCGTCGAGCAGCGCCCTCAGGATCGTGAGGTATTCACGCATGTGGCGTACGGGTTTGTCGAACGAGTAGCCCCACATCTGCTCGATGACGAATTGATGCGACAGCCCGATGCCGAGCGCGAGGCGTCCGCCGATGGCGGACTGCACGGTGAGCGCCTGACTGGCCAGCGCCATCGGGTGGCGTGGGTAGGTCGGGATGACCGATGTGCCCAGCTCGATTCCGTCCACTTCGTGGCCGACCACAGCGAACGCAGTCAACGCGTCGATGCCAAAGATCTGCGGCAGCCAGTAGCTGGGGAAGCCCTGATCGGCGATCTCGTGAACGGTCTTCACCAACTCGTCGATCCCACCGCCGCCTTGGCCGGCGTCACCACCGAAGATTCCAATTCGCATGGGCGAGACGCTACTGGCGCACCGGGAGTAGAACACCAGCCATGCGCGTGCCCCTGACCATTGCCGATCACATCGAACGAGCAGCCCTCGTCTACCCCGACCGCATTGGCGTGGTCGACGAACCCGACCCGCCCGGTGGGGGATTGGGAAGGCTCACCTACGGCCGGATCGCCGAGTTGGCGCGGGCGCAGGCAGCCGGTCTCGACGAGCGCGGTATCGGCACCGGCGAGCGCGTGTGCATCGTGAGCCAGAACAGCGCGCGTCTCTTTGTCAGCTTCTTCGGCGTCAGCGCCTTCGGGCGGGTACTCGTCCCGGTCAACTTCCGCTTGAACAGCGACGAGATCGGCTACATCGTCGAGCACTGCGGCGCGTCGATGCTGCTCTACGACCCCGAGCTCGAGGAGACGTTGGCCGGCATCGACTGCAAGCACAAGATCAAGCTCGGCACCGCCACCGACGGCGAGATCTTCCTCGAGGGTCGAGAGCCGCAAGCGTGGGCCAACCCCGACGAAGAGGCCACGGGCACCATCAACTACACAAGCGGAACGACGGCGCGGCCGAAGGGCGTGCAGCTCACCCATCGCAGTCTGTGGATCAACTCCGCGACGTTCGGATGGCACACGTCGGTGTCCGACCGCGACACCTACCTTCACACACTGCCGATGTTCCATTGCAACGGGTGGGGAATGCCGTACGCGCTCACGGCGATGGGGGCGAAGCAGATCGTGCTGCGCAAGGTTGACGGCGCCGACATCCTCCGGCGTATCGACGAGCACGACGTCACGCTGCTGTGCGGCGCACCCGCGGTCGTAGCTGCGGTGCTCGACGCCGCGTCAACGTGGGATGGTGCGATTCCCGGATCCGGTCGAACCCGCATGGTCGTCGCGGGCGCGCCGCCGCCCACGCGAACGATCGAACGGGTCGAGACCGAGCTCGGATGGGAGTTCATCCAGATCTACGGGCTGACCGAGACATCGCCGTTGTTGACGATCAACCGTGGCCGCGCCGAGTTCGATGATCTCTCGGTGTCAGATCGAGCGGCACGGCTCGGACGCGCGGGCGTGCCGGCACTCGGTGTTCGGATCACGATCAGCGATCAAGATGAGGTGCTCGCCCGATCGAATGTTGTCCTCGAGGGCTATTGGGAGCAGCCCGACGCCACCGCCGACGCCATCGTCGACGGCTGGTTCTGCACGGGCGACGGGGGGACGATCGGCGACGACGGTTACGTCACGATCAGCGACCGTAAGAAGGACGTGATCATCTCCGGCGGCGAGAACGTGTCCTCGATCGAGGTCGAGGACGTGCTCTTCTCGCACCCCGC
>JBEEGD010000585.1:0-2948 GCA_041166685.1 Acidimicrobiaceae bacterium
CAGTTGCGGTTCCACACCCAGACGGCCGGCGTGTCGCTCACCGCCCAGCAGCCCGAGTTGAACATCGCCCGCACCGCGCTCGAAGCCCTCGCAGGTGTCATGGGCGGCACGCAGTCGCTGCACACGAACTCGATGGACGAAGCGCTCGCGTTGCCCACCGAGAAGGCGGCCCGCATCGCGCTGCGCACGCAGCAGCTCATCGCCTACGAGACCGGCGTGGCCAACGTGGCCGATCCGCTCGGGGGCTCATGGTTCGTCGAGGAGCTGACCGACAAGATCGAAGCGGCGGCCGAAGCGATCTTCGCTCACCTCGACGAGTTGGGCGACGGCTCGATCCTCGACGGCGTCTACGCCGGCGTGGAGAACGGCTACTTCCAGGGCGCGATCGCCGACGCCGCGTATGACTTCGAACGCAAGATCAACAACGGGCAGCGCATCGTCGTCGGCGTCAACCGGTTCACCGAGGGCAGCGAGGACGACACCCTCGAGATCCTGCAGATCACTCCCGAACAGGAGCGTCAGCAGATCAAGCGTCTGCAGGCCGTGCGGGCGGATCGCAACAGCGATGCCGTCGCAGAGATGCTCGATCGCGTGCGGGCCGAGGCGGCCGATACGGACCAGAACCTCATGCCGACGCTCATCGACGCCGTGCGGGCCCACGCCACCGAAGGCGAGATCATGAACGCGCTCGCCGATGTGTTCGGTCGTTACGTCGAGACTCCCGTCCTCTGATGCCGACCCCACGCGTCACCGCGGCCATGTGCGCGTACGGGCGCACGTTGGCCGAGCCTCGGCTCTCGCCCGCCGGCAGCAGAATCGCGTTCCTCGCCAACGTCGGCGGTCGCGGCCAACTGGTGATCGTCGACCCGCAAGGAGGGCCGGAGCTCGTCGTGACGAGCGATCCCGCGCCGCGGCCGGCAGCCGCCTACGGCGGGGGAGCATTCGACTGGACGCATGATGGCGAAGGTCTCGTGTACGCCGCCATCGACGGCGGCCTGTGGTTCGTACCCGCGACCGGAGGGTTGCCGCGGTGTGTCGTGCCGAAGCAGCCCGATGGTCCGATTGCCGCGCCTGCCGTGAGTCCGGACGGCAGGAAGGTGGTGTTCGTCGTCGATCAGCACCACGTCGGGATCAGCCCGCTCGACGGGAGCGCTTGGCCGGCCCGGCTCTCGACCGGCGCGGACTTCTGCTTCGACCCCGTGTGGGCGCCGTCGGGCGACACCGTCGCGTGGCACGAGTGGGATGTCCCCGACATGCCATGGGACGCCGGTCGCATCGTCACCGCAGCCGCGGACTCGAACGGCTCGGATAGCCCGACTGTCGTCGCCGGCGGTCCCGGCATCAGCGTGCAACAACCGCGCTACTCGCCCGACGGAACGCTCGCCTACCTGTCCGACGAGACCGGCTGGCTGAACCTCTGGGTGGGCGACAAGCCGATGGTCAACGAAGACGCGGAGCACGGCGACCCGTCGTGGGGCCTCGGCCAACGGTCGTACGTCTGGTCACCGGAAGGCGATCGCATCGCGTTCTGCCGCAACGACGGCGGATTCGGATCGGTCAACGTCGTCGACGTCGCGACCGGTGAGAGCCGCGAGTTCGGCAAGGGCGTCCACGGCGGCCTGTCGTGGCGAGGCCCGTGCCTCGCGGCCATACGGTCTGGTGCGCGTACGCCTTCGCAGGTGGTCGTCTACGACCGAGCGCTCGAACGCAGCACGGTGAGCCGCGGTCCGCTCGGAGGATTCGAAGCGCTCGACCTCGCCGAGCCCGAACTCGTCGAGTGGAAGGGAGACGACGGCGGCGCGGTGTACGGCCGGCTGTACCGGCCGAAGGAGTCCGCCACCGGCCACGATCCGGCCCCGTTGATCGTGTGGATCCATGGTGGCCCGACGAGTCAGACGCAGGTCGTGTGGAACTCTCGACTCCCGTTCTTCGTCGAGCGCGGTTGGGCGGTGCTGTTCCCGGATCATCGTGGCTCGACCGGCCACGGACGGGCGTACGCGCAAGCGCTGGTCGGTCGGTGGGGTGAGCTCGACGTGAGCGACTGTGCGGCGGGGATGCGCGCGGCGGCCGCCGAAGGTTGGGGCGACCCGCGCCGTATGGTTCCGATGGGCGGCTCTGCGGGTGGGTTCACCGTGCTGAACCTGATGGCGCACCATCCCGACCTGTGCGCTGCGGGGATCGATCTGTTCGGTGTCACCGACCTCTTCGACCTCGACGAGACCACCCACCGGTTCGAGAAGCACTACCTCCACTCGGTCGTCGGGCCGTTGCCCGAGACGGCCGATCGCTACCGCGATCGCTCGCCCGTCAACGTGGCCGATCGAATCGCCTCGCCGCTGTTGATCCTGCAGGGCGATGCCGACCCTGTCGTCCCGATTGCGCAGTCACGGGCGATCGCGAAGCGGCTCGAAGCACTCGGCCGCGTTGTCGAGCTGCAGGAGTACGAGGGCGAGGGCCACGGCTGGCTCCGCCCGGAGACCATGGTCGACGAGCTCGAGCGCGTCGATTCATTCCTGCGTCGCCATGTCCTACGGTGGCGCTCGTGACGAGGTGGCCCGCATGACCCGCTGGTGTGTGTTGTGCGGCGCGGAGTACGTCGCCGGCGTCCTGGAGTGCGCGGATTGTCTCGTGCCGCTGTCCGACCGACAGCCATTGCGGCTCGAGGAGCTGGGCGGCGATGACGACGACCAAGTCGAATACGACTTCGAGGAGCTCGAGCCAGTCGGACGACTGGTCATCGACGAGCTGTTCTGGAGCAACGGCATCGCGCACGCCTGGGCGGACTCGTCGCTGGTCGTCAGGGTCGAAGACGAAGCAGAAGCCGACCGTCTCATCGACGAAGCCGATCGCGACGCCTTTCTCGAAAGCGATGCCGAGCAGGTGTCCTACGACGTCGGCGACTGGGACGACGACCGGCGCGCGCAACTGACGGAGATGCTCACCCTTGC
>JBEEGD010000586.1:0-5977 GCA_041166685.1 Acidimicrobiaceae bacterium
GCTCGAGGATCAGTCGATTGGTGTCATGAACGGAGTCGGCCAGTTGGCCGAGCGCTTCGGCGTGTCGCTCGAGGACTTCTGCCGTCAACTCGAGATCGTCGTCCACGGCACCACCACGGCCGACAACACGATGATCGAGATGAACGGCGCGAACACCGGGCTGCTGGTGACCCGCGGGCACCGAGACGAGATCGAAATGCGCCGCGTGCACAAGGAGGAGATCTGGGATCCGTCGTATCCCGCTCCCCTTCCCATCGCCCGCCGCCGTGTTCGCATCCCGATTCCTGAGCGCTGCGCCTACGACGGCGAAGTGCTCCAAGCGCTCGACGAGGACGCCGTGCGCGCCGGCATCCGCCGCCTGAAGCAGTTCGGCTGCACCTCGATCGCGGTGATGTACCTGTTTTCGTTCGTCAACCCCGCACACGAGCGGCGCACGCTCGAATTGATCCACGAGGAGTTCCCCGAAGTCGAACACGTCTCGCTGTCCCACGAGGTGATGGCGGCCGGTCCCGAGTTCGAGCGGGTGTCGACGACGTTGGTCAACGCGTACGTCGCGCCGCGAATCGCCCGCTACACCTCGCACCTTGTCGACTCGTTGCGCTCGGCGGGCTTCGCCGGACCGGTCCTGATCATGCAGGCGACGGGCGGCGTGATGCCGCCCGAGTACGTCGCCAAGCGGGCGGTCACCCTGCTCGGCTCCGGTCCGACGGGAGGGGTGATGGGTTCGGCCGTTGCCGCGGGCGCAGCCGGCGCGTCGGACTTCGTTTCGGTCGACATGGGCGGAACGTCGTTCGACATCTGCCTCGTGCGCGGCGGCCGTCCCGAGGTGAAGACCGACCGCAACTGGCGCTACCGGTACTACATCGGCATCCCGATGGTCGACGTGCGTTCGGTCGGCGCGGGCGGCGGATCGATCGCCCGAGTCCGTCAAGGCGCGCTGCTCGTCGGTCCGGAGTCGGCAGGTTCCGTACCAGGACCCGCGTGCTACGGACGGGGCGGTACCAACGCGACAGTCACCGACGCGGACGCACTACTCGGCTACTTGCCGGTGGAGAATTTCGCGGGCGGGCGCATGACCCTCGACGTCGAGGCGTCGCGTGCCGCGATCACTCGCGACGTGGCCGAACCGCTGGCAATCGACATCATCCAAGCTGCATGGGGCATCGAGCGAATCGTCAACGCAAACATGGCCAATGCCACCCGACGTGTCCTGGCGTCCTACGGTGCCGACCCCCGCGATCTTGCAGTGATCGCCTACGGCGGCAACGGGCCGCTCCACGCGTGCGCGCTGGCAACCGAGCTGGGTGCGGCGCGGGTGCTCGTGCCGAAGGCCGCGCCCGCGTTCTCGGCCCTCGGGTTGCTCGTGGCCGACTACGTGGTCGACGTGCTGCGCTCGTACGTCGTGCCCATCAGCCAGGTCGAGGTCGACCGGCTGCGAAGCTTGATGGCCGAGGTGGCCGACGAGGTGACGAAAGAGCTGGCGCCCGCTGGGCTGCCAGAAGGTGCCGCCCACACCGAGTTGTACGTGCAGATGGCGTACGGCGGACAGAACTCCGACATGTCGGTCCCCTGCCCGGAAGGCCTGTCGCTCGATCCTGGCGGCTTGCTCGACCTGACGCAGCGCTTCCACGATCTGCACGAGAGCGATCGCGGGTTCGCGTTCCGCAACCAGCAGCCCCAGGTGCGGGGCGTGCGGTTGATCGCTCGTGGCGAGACGGCCAAGCCAGGTCATCTCGCCGAGCTCGGCACCGTCTCTGACGCCACGGCCGCGCGGTCCGGATCACGGCCCGTGTACTGGGGCACCGAGTTCGTCGACACGCCGGTCTACGACGGCCGCATGCTCGGCGCCGGCGCGTCGGTCGACGGCCCGGCACTCATCGAAGAAGCCTTCACCGTCGTCGCCGTCGCCCCAGGTTGGCGCTGCGAGCTCGACGCCCACGGGTCCTACGAACTCACCCAGTGAGCGCGTTCTTCAACGAGGCGGAGCTGGCGGTCGTCGCGGCCGCGGTTGATCGCCTCATCCCGCCCGACGACGCGGGTTGCCCCGGAGCGGCGGCCGCCGGCGTTCCCGACTACATCGACACGTTCCTGGGTGCGTTCACGTTCGACCCGCCGCGCATCTTCGCGGGCGGTCCGTTCTCAGGACGGTGGGGCGGCGAGGCGAGTTTCGACGCGTGGTTGCCGCTCGGTCGAATGGAAGAGCTCGCGTGGCGCACCCGCATCGAAGGATCCGATGACCGTGGAGAGCGCGAGTTCAACGGCGCGGTCGTCGGGTTGCAGCAGGTGTACCGCGACGGGCTCGCGGCCCTTGGTGACGACTTCGCGGATGCCGGCGGCGATGAGCAAGATGCGCGTCTCGCGGCCATGCCGGAATTCAAGAGTCTGCTGTACCAGCACAGCTGCGAGGGCATGTACGGCGATCCGGTGTACGGCGGCAACAAGGACGAGGTCGGCTGGAAGATGATCGGTTGGCTCGGCGACATCCAACCCCGCGGCTACACGGATGAAGAAGTCGCGAGCCGCGAGAAGCTGGAGATCAGACCGAACGGTAAATCCAGTGCGTAGCGACACACTTTTGTGTCGTAGTGCACTGGATTTCGAAGGAGCGGGAGATGGCTGATGTCGATTGCGATGCCGTGATCATCGGGTCGGGGCCGGGCGGGTCGACGGTGGCCGACGTCCTCACGGCCGCGGGGTGGTCGGTGATCGTGCTCGAGAAGGGGCGCAACCATCTCATCTCGCTCGAGCCCCCGTTCGACCCGTCGGGCGATCTCTCGAACGACGAGATCAAGTTTCTCCGCCGTCACTTCCTCGGCCCTGATCCGTTCCTCGAACCGCGCACGTACCGGCGGAGCGAAGCCGACGGCGATCGGCTGTTCACCGGTGAGGTCAACAGCCTGCCGACGACGGTGGGCGGCGGCGGCTTCCATGCGGACGGCAAGCTCCCGCGCTTCCGCGAAGAGGACTTCCATCTGCGGTCAGCGCGTGGTCCGATCGACGGCGCGACCGTCGAGGACTGGCCCGTGCAGTACGACGAGCTCGAACCGCACTACGCCATCGCCGAACGCCTCATCGGCACCGCGGGTGACGCCGGCAAGAACCCGTTCGAAGCCTGGCGCAGCGGTCCGTACCCGATGCCGCCCGGCCCGGACATGTTCGGCGCCATCCTCACCTCAGAAGCGGCGGCGAAGCACGGACTGCACCCGTACCGCGCTCCGACGGGAGTGAACTCGATCGTCTACGACGATCTGCCGCCGTGCAACAACTGCGGGTTCTGCGGACACTTCGGGTGCCCGATCCACGCCAAAGGCGATCCGATCTCGTCGCTACGCCGCGCTCTGCGAACCGGGAAGTGCGAGGTGCGGCCGGAGTCGTACGTGAAGGAGATCGTGCTCGACGGCTCGGGACGCAAAGCCACCGGCGTGCGCTATCTCGACATCGCCGCCGGCAACGTCGAGCGTGAGGTGCGCGCCGACTACGTCGTCGTCGCCGGCGGCGCCTTCGAGACCCCTCGGCTGCTGTTGCGGTCGGGCGTCGGCAACTCGTCGGACATGGTCGGCCGCAACCTCATGTACCACTTCCAGACGTTCTCGGTCGGCATCTTCCCCTTCTCGATCCACGGTGAGCGGGGCCGCAGCGTGACCCACCACCACGACGACTTCATCGTGCCCGGGCCAGAGGAGATGGCGGTCGCGCGAGCCGCCGGGTTGCCGTGGATTCGCGGGGGCACGGTCGAGCACGGCGGCGGCGGTACCCCGCTACAAGAGGCCAGCACCTACCCGCCAGGGCCGCAACATGCGATCTCGATGCGCGACTCCGCCATCCGCGACCGTCTCTTCGCGTTCACGCTGCAAGCCGAGGACCTGCCCCAGCCCGGGAACCGCGTCGATCTCGACCCGAAGATCATCGATGCCTGGGGATTCGCGGCCGGCCGGGTCACCTACGCACCGCACAAACACGAACTGGTCGCGTCCGACCACTTCGCGCCCATCCTCGAGCAGGTGATGCGCGCGGCGGGCGCAGACTTCGCGTTCTCGACGACCTCGCCCCCGCAGGGCGATCTGGACCTGTTCAGCGTGAGTCCGCTGGGCATCGCGCCGGCATCGAGGCACACGATGGGTACCTGCCGCATGGGCGACGATGCCCGCACCTCCGTCGTCAACGGCGAGAGCCGCTTCCACGATGTCGAGAACATGCTGTGCGCCGACTCGTCAGTGTTCACGACGTCGACGGGCTACAACCCGACCCTCACGCTCGTTGCACTCGCGCATCGCGCCGCGTGCACGCTCGCCGGAGTGGAGATCGAGCCGACGACGCCGATGGAGTTCTCGTGACCGAGGTGCTGCTGGCCAAGGGCGATGGCCGGCTCGAAGTGCTGCGGGGTCGCGGGTCGTTCACCCCCAAGGGCGCGGCGTGGCTGCTGATCGACCGTCAGGACCCGTTCGCTTCGGCCGGCTGGTCGGCACTCGTCGACGCGGACGACAAGTACGAGCTCGACGACGACATCGCCTGGACCGCCGTCGTCCGTCGTGGGGCCTCGGTCGAATCGCGCGACATCCGTCCGGAGGACGTGATCGTCGAGCGGCGCGGTGAGGGGTCGACGACCCGCACGGTGCGCACGTACGTCGGCGAAGGACCCCTCATCTGTGGCGAGACGCTCAACCCGCCCGGCGGGTGGTCGAGCTGGCCGCCGCATCGACACGAGCACGAGGAGATCTACCTCTACCGCTTCGACGATCCCGCGGGGTTCGGCATCCAGATGGTGTACGACGGCGACCCCGCGGAGCCGTCAATCGTGCGCGACGGACACATCGAGCGAATCAGAGATGCGTACCACCCGGTTGTCGCGTCGCCGAAGTCGTCGATGCTCTACGTGTGGGCGCTTGCGGGTGAGTCGTTGACGCTCACGCCAGAGCCCGACCCGCGCTACACCTGACCAACGTCTACGCGATGACGGACTCCGACTCGTGGCGAGACGCGGAGGCAAGGGCGGCGGCGCCGAAGCCGATCTCCGCCGCGAGGTAGCTCCAGAACGCGAAGTCGGTGCGGGGGCGATCGACAACGAGCGATGCCAGTCGCACCGCTGCCGCGCCGAGCCACGTGACCCCGACGGCCTTTTGCGCCGTCGGATCATGGCTGACGAGCGCCCACCCACCGAGCGCTGCATACGTGCCACCAAGACCGGCTCGTGTCTCGGCGACACCCCGGCTCGATCCGGCGGACAAGTCGAGAGCTGACGCGACTTTTTCCGGCGTCAACACACCCGACAAGCCCGAAAGCATCAACGCCGCACTGCTCATACGTCCGAGGTTCATCCGCCCAACGTACGACGAGAGGAGTAGGTCCACCCAGGACGGGATAGAACGCTTGCCATGATCGACTACCTCGACGTGATCCGCCGCGAGGCCGACCTCTTCTACGCGACCGCCCTCGTCGCTGACCCTGAGCTGGGTGTGCCGGGGTGCCCGGGCTGGACGATCGCCGATCTTGTCTGGCATCTCGGTGAGGTGCATTGGTTCTGGGCAACCGACATCGAGATCCGAGCCAGCGATCCCGAGGAGATCGAGAAGGACAAGCCCGAACGACCGTCGGAGTATCACGACCTCATCGCGTGGGGCCAGTTGCAGCTCGACCACATGATCTCGGTGCTCGCGGCAACACCGGACGACGTGCCGGTGTGGACGTGGGCCGACGATCACACGGTCGGTTTCATCCGTCGCCACCAGGTGCAGGAAGCGGCGGTGCATCGGTGGGACATGCAGAGCGCGGCGACACAGGATCTCCCCGATCCGATCGCGCCCGAGGTCGCGTCTGACTCAATCGACGAGCTCTTCGCCTACACCTTGCCCTGGGGCGTCAACGAGAAGAAACCGCTGCCGGGAACCGTGCACGTCCACTGCACCGACATCGAAGGTGAGTGGTTCATCAACCCCGACGGGCGCGTCGAGCCCATCCACGCCAAAGGCGATGTCGCGAT
>JBEEGD010000587.1:0-6808 GCA_041166685.1 Acidimicrobiaceae bacterium
TCTGTCGACCACGGAGGTCGTCGGCGTCGAGGCGCTGGTGCGGTGGGCCCACCCCGAACGAGGGCTGATCGCGCCGAACGAATTCGTGCCGCTCGCCGAGGACACCGGTCTCATCGTGCCGCTGGGCGCCGCCGTGCTGCGCGAGGCGTGCCAGCAGATCGCGGCGTGGCAGCACGCGGAGCCCGAACGCCCACCGCTCACCTTGTCGGTGAACGTCGGCGCCCGGCAACTGCTCGATGCCGGGCTGCCCGAGGTGGTGCGCGACTCGCTTGCGTCGTCGGGGCTGATTCCCAGCTCGTTGTGCCTCGAGATCACCGAGACGGCGTTCGTCGAAGCGGGGGAGAGCAGCAGCGGTGCGCTGCGCGAGCTGAAGGAGCTCGGTATCCGTATCGGCGTCGACGACTTCGGTACCGGGTACTCGTCGCTCGCGTACCTCAAGCGGTTCCCCCTCGACGTCCTCAAGATCGACCGGTCGTTCGTGAAGGGCCTCGGCCACAACCGCGAGGACCGGGCGATCGTGTCGAGCATCATCGATATCGCCCACGCGTTCGGCTTGGACACGGTGGCCGAAGGCGTCGAAACCCTGCAGCAACTCGAGCACCTGCACGATCTCGGGTGCGAGCGGGCGCAGGGCTGGTACTGGCAGCGACCCATGCCCGCGGACATCTTGGCTCGCTGGCTCGAAGGCCATCGGGCCACCCGGCCGTCACCGTTGCTGGATCCGGGTCCGGACCGTACGCGCACGCTCATCGTCGACGACGACTGCGGGCTGCGCGGAATGTTGCGCTGCATGTTCGACGGCAGCGAGGTCTTCGAGCTCGTCTCCGAGGCCTCCGACGGACGGCAGGCGGTTGCGCTCGCCCGCCAGTTCCAGCCCGACCTCGTGCTGCTGGATCTCGCGATGCCAGGCCTCGGTGGCTTGGAGGCCCTTCCGCTGATCCTCGATGTCGCGCCGCACGCGACCGCGGTGGTGTGGTCGAACCTCGACGCGCGCGACGTCGAAGCGCAAGCGCTCGAGCGCGGCGCGACCGCGTATCTGTCGAAGGGCATGGACCCGGAGCAGCTGATCTCCGAGTTGATCGTCCTGTGCGACGCGCCCGCCGCGAGTCCGTCGCCCACCTGATCGACCGTTTCCGCGACGAGACCGGCACCGAGTTTCGTCACCCACCGCGGCAGCGTCCGCGCTGACCGTCGGGGTACGTGGTAGGACTTTCTGCTTCGCGTCCCCAGACCTTGGGCGTGATCGAAAGCGGGCGATGAACATGGGTGAGGCGTTTGCGGTGCACACGCTGGGCTCGACCGTGGTGCTGTCCGGCGACATCGACACCGCGGCGCGGTCGTCGGTGCTCGAGGCGCTGGCCGACGCGGTGCGGGACTGCACCACGGGCCGAGTGGTGATCGACCTGGCCTCGGCCACGTTCTTCGGCTCTGACGGCGTGAACGCTCTGGTCCACGCGCAACACGCGACCCAGGCCGCCGGGCTGGTCCTGGAGCTTCGGCCGGGCCCGCCGAACATCATGCGGACGATCGACGTCGCCGGCCTGGACTTCCTGTTCCGCCATGAGGTCGGCGACTGACCCGAGTCACCGGTGCCTCCCCCATCGAAAATACTGCGCGAACTGTGACATTCATGTCACATTCCGACTAGCTGGGGGTTGAAGTTGAAGGGTTTCCTGACTCGCATTGGGTTTGCCGCGCTGCTCGCGGCAACCGGGCTGGCCTTGTTCGCGCCGGTGGGCCACGCCGATCCGACGCAGCCGAACGGCTGTGCCGTGGTCGGTCCGACCGATCCGACCGGACAACTGGGCAACTCGGTCAGTGCGACCGGTGACATCTCGTGCACGTACACCGCCACGGGCGGAGGCAGCTTCGCCGCCGCCACGCCGAACGACTTCTCGATCACCGTCACGCACCCCGGCACTCCTCCCGTGGTGACCGAGGTGGCGAGTGGTGGCGCGATGGCTCCGAATCCTGCGGGCAGCTTCGCCGCCGCAGCCGGCGACACCGTGACCGTCACCGTCAAGGCGGCCTGCGCCCCCGGGGATCCGTCAGGCCAGGCCTGTGGAGTACTCGGCGCGGTCGCTGCGGGCGAGGCGCCCAGCTGACAAGCCGTTGAGAGTGGGTCACCGGCGGATCAACCGTCGGTGACCTGCTTCGACGCGTCAGCCGACGAACTCGACGAGCGCTCGTTCGATTCGCTCTGTGGCGGATGCGTCGGGCTCGACCTCACCCGCGAGAATCCCCCGCCCCTTGGCGGTGAAGAACTCGAGGCTGGGCAGCGGCGGATCGAGGTCGGCGCCGGTGACCTCGGCCTGGAGTTCCGTGAGGAATCGGGCGACGAAGAAGTACACGAGGTAATGGCGGACGCGGCCGTCGGTGAGCACCGGCTCGAGCAACGTTGCGGCTCGTATCGGATCGCCTTCTCGAAACGTGATGTACGCCAGCGCGACGAGGCAGTCATGGGCGACGATGGGATAGCGATCCCGAAGTACCCCTCGCGTCGCGTCGGCGAGCAACGCGCGCGCTTCGCTGAACCGGCCGAGGTGCGCGAGCGCCATGGACTCGACGGCGGCACCGTGGAGCACGATTGATCCGCCCCATGCAAACGTTTCTTCATCGAACGTCTCGCGGGCCGCGTGGGCGCGCGTGAGCGCGCCGGCACCGTCGTCGAGGGCCAGGCAGGCGAGCGCGGCTCCGGTCGACGCCCACCAACGATCCCCGGTCGGCTTGGTTCGGTCGGAGTCGGAGATGATGCGGTCGTACGTGGTGAGGGCGGCGTGAGGGTCGAACAGGATGGTGGAACCGGCCTCCCAGGCCCGGCAGTAGCGCGCGAACGCCGGGCTTCCATGGCGTTGCGCGGCCTCGGCGGCGTCGCGCCAGCGCCAGAGTGTGAACAGCGCGAGCGGATACAGGGGCCGGTCGCTGGAGTCGAGATCCACCGACCGTTGCGCGTAGGACCAGACGAATGGATAGTCGCCTCGAAGCATCGACAAGTTCGCCATCTCCACAAGGCATCGGCCCGCGCCGTCTTCGACTGCTCCTCGTCGTCGGCGATCTGCAGGAGCCAACGAGCGAGTTCGTCCCACAGCGCCGGGGCGATATCGCACATGAAGGCAATCCGGGGCACGTGGCGGCCGAGAAGGTCGGCGCGACCCTGCGCCGTGCTCCAGTCGAGCGCGGCGCGGTGGTTCCCGTAGTCGTCGACATGGTAGGCGAGCAGATCGAGGTCGAGAGCTTGGTCGAGCGTGATTGCTTCAACACGCGCCAGATACAGATCACGATGGGCATCGCGGCACTCCGCCGCCTCACCGGACTCGACGAGCCGGTCCTGGGCGTAGAGGCGAACGGTCTCGAGGAGCCGATAGCGCGTCGCGCGAAACGCTTCCTCCACCGTGATGAGCGACTTGGTGATGAGCGCGCCGAGAAGCTCTTCGGCGCGCGGTTCGTTGCAGACCGCGGCGGCCGCGGCGGCGTCGAACGGTCCGGCGAACACGGCCAACCGACGTAGGAACCTGCGTTCGTCGTCGCTCAACAGCGTCCAACTCCAGTCCATCGTCGCCTGCAGCGTCTGCTGGCGCTGCACCCGGCGCCGGCTGCCGCCGACGAGCAACTCGAACCGGGCGTCGAGTCGACGCGCGATGTCCGCGGTCCCCAGCTGGCTGACCCGGGCGGCGGCCAACTCGATCGCGAGGGGGATCCCGTCGAGCCTCCGGCAGATGGCGAGGACGTCGGCCTGGTTGTTCTCCGTCAGCTGGAAGTCGGTTCTGACGGCGCGGGCGCGCGAAACGAAGAGCTCGACGGCCGCCGAGTCTGTGTCGTCGAGCGAAAGGGACGGCACGCGGAAGGTCTGCTCGCCATCGATCTGCAATGACTCCCGGCTCGTCGCGAGGATCGAGATCGATCGGCACGCGCCGAGGATGAGGTCGACGACGTCGGCGCACGCGTCGATGAGATGCTCGCAGTTGTCGAGCACGATCAGCGTCTTGCGGTCCGACAAGTAGGACAGCAGCATCGCCTCGAGGTCGGGACCGTCGCCTTGCACGTTGACGGCCGTTGCGAGTGCGCCGAGTACGAGATCCGGATCGGCGACCGGTGCAAGATCGACGAAGAAGACGCCGTCGGGATACCGGTCCGCGTCGCGGACGGCGACCTCCACCGCGAGGCGGGTCTTCCCCGAGCCCCCGACACCGGTGAGGGTGACGTGTCGGCCCGCCGCCAGCAGCGCCAGCACGTCGGCGATGTCTTGCCCACGCCCGACGAACAATGTCCTCGGCGTCGGAAGGTCGACGACAACATCACGCGTCCGCGGCACGGGGAAGTCAGATGGAAGGTCTGGATGGCAGGCCTGGAAGAGCTCGATGGGTTGCGCGATGTCCTTCAGGCGGTAGCGACCGAGGCTGCGGAGCGAGACGCGTTCGGGGCGCACGTCGGACGTGAGGTCGCGTACGAGCGCGGAGACGAGCAACTGTCCACCGTGCGCGGCGGCGGCGATGCGCGCCGCTTCGTGCACCGCCATCCCGACAACATCGCCCTCGGACCATCCGACCTCGCCGGCGTGCAGGCCCATGCGCACGCGAAGCTCGACGCCTTCAGGCCACTCGTGCGCGTTCAAGGCGAGTTGCGTGTCGACGGCAGCAGTCAGGCCTTCGCGGGCGGAGTGGAACATGAAGAAGAAGCCATCGCCGTCGGTTGCGTGCTCCTGTCCGCCGTGTGCGAGCACGGCACTTCGAACGATGTCGCGGTGTGTCGCGAGCACGATGGGGTACGTGTCACCGAGCGTCGAGAGCAGCCGAGTTGATCCCTCGATGTCCGAGAACAGCAGCGTGCGCGTCTCGAAGTCGCCGCTCCCACCTGCCGCCGACGGCACCGGCTGCGTCACTGAGACCCCCGCGATGTCCGTACTCGAGGCAATAGGGGCCGGTAACCGGCCCCTATTGCTCGAGAATGAAAGGGGTGGTCGGGCGGGGCGTCGATCCCCGGACCTACCGCTTTTCAGGCGGTCGCTCTGCCGACTGAGCTACCCGACCGTGTGAACCCGAGGGCCCACGTGCGGTCCCGACGAGATTTGAACTCGCGACCTCCGGCTTGACAGGCCGGCGTGCACTCCAAACTGCACCACGGGACCTCGTGCCACCCGTGCGAGCGGCAGCGGGCGACGCTACCAGAGCGTCCAGAAGACCTGGGTCGACCGACGGTGTCGTCCGCGTGTGCACGTGGTGTCTAGACCTGAGAAATAGTGCCTCCGGGCCATGGTAAAACTACGAAGCGCATCTGTACGGTCACGTTTAGTGGTCGCTTACGACGAAACCTCATCGCTGGGCTCAGATACGCACAACGGGGCAGAATGCCGCGGGCGCCGACACCGGTCCGTAGTGTGGCGCCGCAACCCGGGGCGGCGGTCCTTGGCGGCGGCCGGAGCGGCCGCGCTGCTGCTGCTCGGGGCCACTGCGCCCTTGGCCTCGGCTGGGAATGAGCAGGATCAGCCGGTGGCTCGGGTTGTCGTAATGGGACTGTCGTCCGCGCAAGCGAGCGGGCGGGTCCACGCCCACCACGGCAAGGTCGTCGCCGACCTGTCGATCGTGGACGCCGTCGCCGCCGACGTGACCCCGGACGAGCTCGCCGAGCTGAGCAACGATTCGTTGGTGACGATCGTGCCGAACGTGGAGGTCAGTGTCGCCGGTGTCGCGGATGCGACGGGCCGGCCGCCGGCCGCGGTCTTCCCGACCACGAGCGGTGCCACAAGCCTCCTCGCCAACGGGCTCAACGGCAAAGGTGTCACCGTCGCCGTGCTCGACACGGGGATCACACGTTTGCCCGACTTCCGCGGTCGTCTCGCCGGCGGCGTCGACCTCACTGGTGAGGGCGATCCGTTCCAAGACAGCTACGGACACGGCACCTTTGTCAGTGGTCTGATCGCCGGCAATGGCGCATCTTCGCAAGGTGCCTATGTCGGCGAAGCCCCCGGCGCGTCGCTGGCATCGATCAAGGTGGCCGGCGCCACCGGGGTCACCGACCTCGCCACGGTCATCGGCGGTGTCCAATGGGCCGTCAACAACCGCAAAGCGCTGAGCATCGGGGTGCTCAACATTTCGATGGGCGCGGTGCCCTTCCCGTCGTCGGTGAACAACCCGCTCGACCGTGCCGTCGAGGCGGCCTGGCGCAACGGCATCGTCGTGGTGACCTCGGCCGGCAACACCGGTCCGATCAACGGCACGATCACCTCGCCGGGAGACGATCCGTTGGTCGTCACCGTCGGGGCCCTCGACGACAATGGCACCGCCGGCGCCACGGACGACACCATGACGAGTTTCAGCGCTGTGGGGCCGACCGCGGTCGACGGTTGGTTCAAGCCGGACCTGGTCGCCTCGGGGCGGTCGGTGGTCAGCCTGCGGGCGCCGAACTCCACGATCGACGCGGCCAACCCTGAGGCCCGAATCGGAGCGGCGAACTTCGTCGGCTCCGGCACGTCGTTCAGCGCAGCGATCACCAGCGGCGCTGCTGCCATCGTGCGTCAGGGCTACCCGGGCGCAAGCCCTGACCGGGTCAAGGGCGTCTTGCTCGGCGGGGCGGCGCCCGGCCCGGTCGGAAACCCGTTCGTCGATGGGTTCGGCTCGCTCAATGTTCTGAATGCGATCACGGTCAAGGCGACGCTGACCCAGAGCGCTCCGACGACAGCCACGCCCCTGGGCTCGCAAGTGTCGCTGTTCGTCACCGGCGCCGGCTCCGCCTGGACCGGGTCTTCATGGAACGGTTCGAGTTGGTACGGGTCCTCGTGGAACGGGTCCTCGTGGAACGGGTCCTCGTGGAA
>JBEEGD010000588.1:0-3837 GCA_041166685.1 Acidimicrobiaceae bacterium
TTCTCCGAAACGGTGGTGCGCGGCCTGTTGCGCCACAACACGGACATGAGTGTGATCGACGTCGTTGGCGCGTCCGAGGCGATGGGCATCGCGTTCGCGACATGGACGATGGACTCGAAATTTGCTCCGGGAAGCTTTGTGCCGTCACCCGACACGCGCGTGCTCGACGATGGTCGGGTGGCGCGCCGAGGCAACATCCCGCTCGGCTACTACAAGGATCCCGAGCGCTCGGCGATCACGTTTCCCACCATCGACGGCGAACGGTGGTCAGTACCCGGCGACTACGCCGTCATCGAGGAAGACGGCTCGCTGCGACTCTTCGGTCGCGGGACGAGCAGCATCAACACCGCGGGAGAGAAGGTGTGGCCCGAGGAGGTGGAGGCCGTGATCAAGGAGTTGCCCGCGGTTGCGGACGTCGCCGTCGTGGGCGTCCCCGACGACCGCTTCGGCGAAGCGGTCACCGCGGTCGTCGTCGCCACCGCGGGCGCGACGATCGACGATGCCGCTGTCATCGAACACGTGAAAGCACGGCTCGCCGGCTACAAGGCACCGAGACGCGTGCTCACCGTGACATCGCTCGACCGTCTCGAGAGCGGCAAGATCGACCATCTCCGCTGGAAGCGGCGGGCCACCGAACTATTGGCCTAACTCAGCGTCCAATTCGTCTGGACGGCGACGGGACCGAGGCGCACGATGGCGCTCGGCGCGCGGTCGAGACGTCCTCCGAAGACTTCGAAGCTCGCCACCGGGTGCCACGGAAGCAGATCGCGGTTCCCGTCGAAGGCGCCGACCCAGAGGAAGTAGCGGCCCCCGGCCAGCGGGAGCGCCTCGATGTCGCAGCGAACATCGGTGGCTCGGCCCTCTCGGAGCGCCAAGTGGTCCGACACCAAGATGATCGGGCTCGCGGGGCCCTGGCTGATGCCGACCAACAGCAGCGCGCTCCGGTCTTGGAAGGCTTCGACCCGAAGGCGAATCTCGAGCGGCTTGTCGGTGGCCGGCGCCATCCCTCCGGAGCCGTCGACCTCGGCCTTCAGCAGCCGGATCTCCGTGTCCGCCGAGAACTCGACCTCGGCCAACTCCTCGACGCTGCGCCGGTACGCGCCGATGACCTCGCGACACTCGCCGTCGAGCCGTAACAACCCCTCGTCGAGCCAGAGCGCGCGATCGCAAGTCGATTCGACCGAGGCCAGATCGTGCGACACGAACACGACGGTCGTGCCCTGGCTCAGCACGTAGCGCATTCGGTCGAGACACTTCTGTTGGAAGGCGGCATCACCGACCGCGAGAACCTCGTCAACGAGCAGGATGCTCGGTTCGAGGAACGCGGCAACCGCGAAGCCGAGACGGATCTGCATCCCGCTCGAATAGAACTTCACCTGGCGATCCACCGCGTCGGGAATCTCGGCGAAGTCGATGATGTCATCGAATCGACGCTGCACCTCGCGCCGCGGCAGACCCAGCAGGGAGCCGTAGAGCTGCACGTTCTCGCGGCCGCTCAACTCCGGATGGATTCCGGCCCGAACCTCGATGAGCGCACCGACGCGGCCGCTGACCTCGACCTCGCCGGCGTGCTGATACATGACACGGCACAAGATCTTGAGCAGGGTCGACTTGCCCGAGCCGTTGCGTCCGACAAGACCCAGCGCTTCGCCCGGCGCAACTTCGAAGGAGACGTCGCGCAGCGCCCAGCGGTACGACCGATTGGTTCCCCGCGATGTCGTGAGTCGCTGACTCCACAAGTCCAGCTGGCCACGGGCGGTGCGTGGAAGTTTTTCCGCGCGAAAGCGCTTCCACACCCGGTCGGCGCGCAAGGAACCATCAGGCAACATCGCTGAAGCCCGTCTCCAACCGCTTGAACACCGCGTAGCCGACGACCACCCAGGCGATCGACGACGCGGTCGCGATGCCGAGCAAACCGAACTCGGGCTCCAGGCCCAGCAGGACGGTGTCGCGATAGCCCTGGATCACCGGGCCCAGGGGATTCACTGCCGCGTACAAGGGCTGCCACTGCTTGGACACCATCGTGGTCATGCTGTAGGCGACGGGTGTGGCGAACAGGCCCAGCTGGATGAGGATGCCGACGCCGTAGCGCAGATCACGCAGATACACGGTGAGCGCCGACAGCACGAGGCACACGCCGAGCGTGAAGAGCACCAACACGACGGTGAGCGCCGGAACCCAGACGACCCCTGCCGTCGGTGCATACGGGGTGACGGCGAACAGCAAGAACAGCGCGAGGATCGCGCACAGCGTGTCCACCGCCGCGCTGGTGATCGTCGAGATCGGAAACACCTCGCGAGGGCAGTAGATCTTGTTGAGCAGGGAGTTGTTCGTGAGGATCACCGTGGAGCTGGCGGACACGGCGTTCGAGAAGAAGCTCCACGGCAGCAGTCCCACGTAGGCAAAGATCGGATACGGGACGCCGCTCGTGTCGATGTTGGCCACCCGCCCGAGGAACACCGTGAAGACGACCATGAGCGTGACCGGCGTGATCAGGGACCACGCGAACCCGAGGAAGGTCTGCTTGTAGCGACTCCTGAGGTTCCGTTCGGTCAGGGTGCCGATCAGCTCGCGAGCAGCCCAGAGCTCCCTCAACAGGCTGACCAGGTGCAGTTTCCGCCGAAACACGATTTCCGGTGGCGGCCCGTCGGCCACGTCGGCCGGTAGCGGAACGGCGCCTTCCAACATCTGGCCCATCTTCCCATAGGCGGTACCACCCCCCGCCCTCACGGCGAGTACCGGGGCACCGCGCGGACCATCTACAATCGTTGCGTCGATGGCCGGCTGAGTGTCGTGCCCCCACGATTGCGGAGCAGACAGACCCCCTTTGGAGCCACTCGAATATCTGCGAATTCTTCGTCGGCGTAAGTGGTTCGTCGCGCTTGCGGTGTTGGTGGGTGTCGTCGCCGGCTGGGTGAGCGCACCGGGACACAGCACGAAGGCGCCCCCGACCTACCGGGCGACGCACACGCTGATCCTGAACCTCAACATCGCGGTCAAGTCGTACAACGTCGACCAAGCCGCGGTACTGGTCACCAACGGTGCTGTCCCGCAGGCCGTGGCCGCCAAGCTGGGCCCCGGAACCGACCCCGTCACGATCGCCGACAAGGTCGGCACGTCTGCGAACGCGGCCCTCGGCACGATCGACATCACCGCATTCGACCCTGACCCGAACTTTGCGGTTGCCCTCGCCGACGACTTCGCCCAAGGCCTGGTCGACGACCTCAGCCACGACGGCATCACCAAGTGGCAGGAGCAACGCGCGGGGTTGCAGGCGGATGCCGACGAAAAGCAGACCGAGATCGTTGCGCTCGAGGCCTCGGGTGATCCGACGAAGAGCGCCCAGCTGCGGAGCCAGCTCGCGTCGCTCAACTCGCAGTTCGCCACCGCCCAAGCGCGCCTCGCGCAACTCGATGCCGCAGGGCCCCCGCAGGCTCCCTTCTCGACGCTGGAATCGGCCAGAGCGATCCTCGTCAAGGAGTCAGGGTTCAAACCGCCGGAGTCGAAGCCGGCCCGCGCGTTGCTACTCGGCCTGATGGGGCTCGGCCTCGGCGTGGGATTGGCGTTCGCCGCCGAACGGCTCGAAACCCGACTGACGACCAAGACCTCCGCCGAGCTCGCCTTCGGTCTGCCTGTCGTCGCGGAGATCCCCAATCTCCCGAACTCCAAGCGTCACCAGGACGAACTGATGACGGCAACCCAACCGGCGGCACCCTTTGTCGAGGCGTATCGCGGGTTACGCACGATGGTGTTGCTCAAGGCGCTCGATCTCGCACAGCCGCACGGCGCCGGAGCAATCGCCGCGCGCGGCGGCAAAGTGCTCGTCGTCGTGTCGCC
>JBEEGD010000589.1:0-2642 GCA_041166685.1 Acidimicrobiaceae bacterium
CTCGGGCTCGGAGGATGCCTACGTGGCCAAGCTCGCGCCTGACGGCAAGAGCGTTTCCTACCTCACCTACCTCGTGGGCAACGACGTCGACGAGGTGACGGGCGTGGCCGTCAACAGCGGCGGTGACGCGTTCGCGGCGGGGTGGACCGCGTCGACGGACTTCCCGTCGACGACGAACGTCGGCGCGAACCCGAGCTCCGGCAAGGACGTCTTCGTCGTGCGCCTCGGACCTGGCGGCGCGCCCGCATGGGCAACGGAGTTCGGAGGTGGCGGCGACGACGAGGCCCACGGCATCACCATCAACGACGCCGGGGCGCCGGTGGTAGTGGGCAGCACGGATGGCCCGCCACCGAGCACGGCCAGCTTCCCGACGGCCGGCACGGGCGCCGACACCATCGTCAACGGCGGCATTGACGGATTCGCGACGATGCTCGAGGCAGACGGATCGGCCATCACGATGTCCACGCTGATCGGCGGGTCGGGCGACGACGATGCGCGCGCGGTTGTCACGATAGGCGCCTTTCCCCACGTGGCCGGCACGACCAACTCGACCGACTTCCCGCTCCAGAACGAGTACCAGGCGAGCCTCGCGGCCGCGGGCAACGACATGTTCTATGCATCCTTCGCCCTGACCGGTGCGCGGGTGGATTCGACCTATATCGGCGGTACGGGCACCGACTCCGGCACCGGCATCGCGGTGGGGAGGGCCAACGCCAGTGCCGGCTGGGGGTACGACGTCTGGGTCACCGGGCAGACCGACAGCGCCACCGTTCTCGGGCAGACGGGGTTCCACGGGGGGGTCTCGGATGGGCTCGCGGTGCGCCTCGGCACCCCGTCTCCGACTGTGCTCTTCGTTGGGGGCACTGACAGCGACTCGATAACCGGAGCGACATCGGACAACGCCGGCAACCTGATCATCGGCGGCATGACGGGCTCCAACCCGCTCCAGATCGGAGCAACGAGCATCTCGACCCTCAATGGAACCGACACCGGCTCCAACGGTGGGCTCGACGGCTACGTCGCCAAGATCCGCGGCGACGCCGGCTATGCGCCAGCCTGGGGCACGTATCTCGGCGGCAGCGACATGGAATGGGTCTGGGCCGTCGCGACCGATGAGGGCAGCGGCATCTACGCCGCGGGGTTCACGTTCTCGAGCGACTTTCCCGCGTCGGCCGATGCGCTCCAGGCGCAGCGCAACAATTGGAGCTTCGACGGCTTCGCGACCAAGTGGGCGTTTGCTCCCGTTGTGGTCACGGGCCCGACGGGCTACCAGACGACCAACAGCGCGACGTTCCAGTTCTCATCGGACGAGCCGGGTGTCAGCTTCCATTGCCGCCTCGCCCCGACGCTCGGCGAGCACAACTGCGCAAACTCGCGCACCTTCAACAATCTGGCCGACGGCACCTACACGTTCGGCGTCTACGCCACGGACACGACCGGCACCCGCGACCCGTTCGTCGAGCGACGATTCACGGTCGACACCACCGCGCCGGCGGAGTTCGCACTGAGGGAGCCGGCAGAGGGTGCGCAGACCGGGACGACGCCGACGTTCACGTGGGACCCCGCGGCCGATGCGAATGGCATCGCCTCCTACCGGCTCGAGATCGACGGCACAGCGCAGACGGTCGACGTCACGGCGTGCGGCAGCGGCCGCTGTCAGGCGCCGTCTGCGACCGCGCTCAAGACGGGTGCCCGCAGTTGGCGTGTAGTCGCGATCGACACGGTCGGGAACGAGAGAGCGTCGGCAACGCGCAACTTCATTGCGCAGGCGCCCCCGACAGCGCGCTTCACGAGCGCGCCCAACCCCGCGCTCGTTGGCCATGCAGTCACGTTTGACGGATCGCCGTCCGCCGACGGTTCGCACACGGTCGCGCGCTACGAATGGGACCTCGACGGGGATGGCAGCTACGAGACCGACGGCGGTGCGAGTGCGACCGCGAGCCGCTCGTACGCGACCGTCCAGACACTGCAAATCGGCCTGCGCATCACCGACTCCACCGGCCTCACAGCCGAGGCGCACAACGAACTGCGCGTGACGACGCAGACGATTGTCGGGCAGTTCGGCGTCTCGATCAACGAGGGCGCTCAATACTCGCGCACGCCGGATGTGACCGTGACGGCGAACTTCCCGAGCGCCATCACCGACATGCTGTTCTCGAACGACGGCGGCTTCTTCGCGCCAACGCGCTTCGCTCCGGCGAAGCTGACGACGTGGACGCTCGACTCGTCCGGCCCAGAGCGGCTGCCGAAGATCGTCTACATCCGCTTCCTGACGGGGCCACTGACCTCCGAGACCCACACCGACGACATCATCCTCGACGAGACGCCGCCGAAGGTCGACAGCGCGGCGATTGCCGGCCCGCCGAAGGCAGCGGCTTCCGCCGCAAAGAAGCGCAGGTATGTGCTGAAGCTCAAGGCGAGCGACTCGAACTCCGGTGTGGCAGGCATACAGGTGACGGCGAACAAGCGCACGCCGGGCAAGCTGCTCCGTTACAAGCGCAAGCTCACCGTGAAGGCCACCGCACGGCCGAGGTGGGTACGTGCGCGTGACCGCGCCGGGAATCTTTCGGGCTGGCGGAAGGTCCGCTAGGCGCCGGTCTTATCCTCCAAGGCAATGCTGCTGGAGGAGGTGGAGTGGCTCG
>JBEEGD010000590.1:0-6706 GCA_041166685.1 Acidimicrobiaceae bacterium
GTTCGAGGGAGAAATCAAGCTCGCGACTCGATACGCCGCGGAGTCTGATGAGCTCGCTCTGTTGAGCAACGAGTGGACCTTCAACGGCGCCGGGGTCACCTTCTCGGCTATCACCGCGGAAATAGCCCGTCGTCAAGGCGACGGTACGTGGAAGTACGTCATCGACAACCCGATGGCGAGCCCGCCCCCGTCTCAGTAGTTCGGTATCTCGCGCCCGGGAGTTGCTGTCCATCCGGCGTTTACGGACACTCACATTTGATACTCAAGCTCTTCATCACTCTGTGCAGGAACTCCTCGCCTGATCACAGCGCCCTCCCATTGCAGCGCGGAGTAGAACGCTCTGCTGTGGCCGATGCGCAACTCTTCGAGAGCCCGCACTCGCGGCAACGGGTCGAGAACGAGCAGCCCGAACTCGTCCTCACCCGCCTCGTGGCCGAAGGGGCGGCCGGCGGCTCGCGCGGATGTCGCGGCGATTGGTCGCTTGTGTCCCGCGATGTTCGCTTTTCGTTGCCAGACTTCTCATGGAACGTGACCATTTTCTCGTAGTCCCCCCACGTTGAGTGGTACTGCTTGCCCCGTCAAGATCGGTCACAAACGGGAGGGATTCGATGCGAGCATCGACTCAACAACGTCGAAGCATCTGGGCGAGGGCGGGCGCGGCGGTGGCGATTGCGTCACTGACCCTCATCGCTGTGTCGTCGGCGGCATCCGCAGACCCCGGGAAGAACGCGAGCTCGGATGCCGACAGTGGCGCCGCCTTTGGCGCGGCACAGGGCAGTGCCCCCGTCAAGGACAACGGCAACGGCTCGGCCCAGAGCGAGGCTCATTCATCGCAGCACGCCAACCAGCATCAGACTGATGGCACGAGCGGAACGTCGGGTGATCCATCGTTGCCGCAGCCGCCGTCAAATGCCGACGCCAACGGGACGGGCGCCAACGTCGACGGGCCGTACGACAGCACTCGCGACGGATCGCCGTCGGGCAACGGCAACGGGAACGGCCAAGCCACGGGCAAGCCGTGCGCCGGATGCGTCGGCAAGGCGGACAACAAGAACCCGCCTGGGCAGCAGCCAGGGCCTGAGGATCACAACAACGGCTACGAATGCGATGGCAACAACGGCATCGCCAAGACCAACCCGGCGCACACCGGATGTGTGGATCCCCCGCCCGAGTGCGTGTCGAAGTGCGCCCCGCCGGAGTGCGTGTCGAAGTGCACCCCGCCGGAGTGCGTGTCGAACTGCACCCCGCCGCCGGTGTGCAATGCCGCGGTGCTCAAGTGCGATGAGACGCCGAAAACACCCTCGGCCGAGGTCCTCGGTGTGTCGGTTGTCCGGGACCCGGGTGCGGTCGATGGCGCAGCCCTGCCTCGCACGGGAACCAACGTTCTAGATCCGCTCGCGGTAGCCGCTTTGCTGCTCGCCGGCGGCGGAGCCTTTGTCACTGCTGGTCGTCGACTGCGGCGTCGCGGATGACGAAAGGAGATCCACCGCGCGGACTTGTCGAAAACGGCTCAATCGGTCCGCCGCATCGAGCCCGTCTGTCCGGGCTCGATGCAGTATCTCCTCTGTCTGCGATTGCCGTCTCGTCATCCATGCCACGTCCGTGTCGCGACTCTCGCGCCTACCCCGGCACGCACCTGTAAGCGCCTACCTCACCGACGACGCTCCACGCGGAGTTCGTGCACGCAACCCATGAGTCAAGTGCCTCGCCCACATTGCGAGGGATCGACCGTCTCGATCGCCTCCTAGGGCTTCGACGAGGTCGACCTCGGCTGCGACGGCTGGCACGGCGATCATCGGCTGCCACCGGCCAGGTCATCACGCGCAGGGCATGCGCATACCAGCCGCCCCCGCTTCTGCGAATCTTGGTCGATGTCGCGTGCATTGCTCAGACTTGTCTGCGACCCCCAGCCGAAAGCAGGAGAGGAACCGACTCGCCGGTGACGGTGCTCGTGGTAGGCGCAGGGTGGTCGGGCGCGGTCGTCGCGCGGCAGCTGCACGACCGCGGAATTCCGGTGGAAGTCTTCGAGCAGGCGCCCGTTGTTGGCGGCCACGCTCGTTGTGAGGTCCTCAACGGTGTCGTGTACGAGCCGAACGGCGCGCACATCTTTCACACCTCCAACCCCGCGGTGGCTGCGTATGTGCAGGGCTTCGGGATGGTGAGGCCGTACGAGCACCGCGTCCTGACCTATGTCCACTTGCGGGAAGATGACGAGCAGGGGGTACTCCTCTCGTGGCCACCCCAGATCAGCGAGCTTCGAGGGCTCCCGGATTGGCCGATCATCGAGCGCGAACTCGGCGAACGGCCATCTGAGCCCAGCGGCGACGATTTCGAGAGCTGGGTGGTCTCACTCATGGGACCGCACCTCTATGGGCTGTTCATCGAGCACTACACACGCAAGCAGTGGGGATGCGAGCCGTCGACGCTCTCGAGTCGCTTCGCGCCCAAGCGGGTCGACATCCGTGATGACGGATACACCCGGCTGTTTCGGGACACATGGGAGCTCTTCCCACCTGACGGTTCGGGCAGCATCATCGAGGCGATCCTCAGACCCGTGCCCGTGACGTGCGGAGTGACCGCAACCATCGACAGCATCCTTGAAATGCGTCCCGCCGTCCGAGCGGTTGTCCTCACGGGCCCGCTGGATGACTTGCTCGGATTGCCGGGCGAGCTGGCGTGGCGCGGGATCCGGATGGTGTCGCGCTATCACCCGGTGGAGAAGCCAACGACAACGCTCACCGCCGCGTACGTCGTGAACCACCCGTCCCCACGGGTTCCGTTCACGCGGACCGTCGAGACCAAGCACGCGACCGGCCAGCAGGTGCTCGGCACCGTCGTCAGCGAGGAGCATCCCGGCTCGCCGGCTCGCCATTACCCGGTTCCCACCCTCGACAGCCGCTACGAGCGCCGCAACTGCGAGCTACAAATCGAGATTGTGCACAGGTTGGAGGGTATCCCGACGTTCTTCTGTGGCCGGCTCTCGACGTACACCTACATCGATCAAGACCAAGCCGTTGAGCGGGCGTTCGTGTGCGCCGAGGAAGTGGAACAGTGTCTGGCCGGGGAGGCGTGATGGAAACCACCAAGATCGCAGTCGCGATTCCTGCGTACAACGAGAGCGACGGGATTGCGGAGTTCCTCCTCGAGATCGATCAGGCCTTGGCGCACATTGGCCAGATCACCCTGGTCGTGGTGGACGACTGCTCTACCGACGACACGGTGCGAGTAGTGGAGGCCGTACGCGACAAGCTCGAGGCTGAACTGCTCGTCGGCACGACCGAGCGCAACAGTGGCCACGGACCCACGATCCTGGAGGCGTACCGCCGCGCGCTCGACACCGGTGCGACGTACGTCCTGGCGGTTGATGGGGACGGTCAGTTTCTCGGCTCCGACTTGCGGCGCGTGTTGGTGTTGCTCCAGGACGGTGGCGACGGAGTGTGCGGAGTGCGCCGCTTTCGCTACGACCCCTGGTTTCGGATGCTCATGACGCGCGTGTTGCGCGTGTACGTCAGCTCCTACTTCGGTGTTCCGACGCGCGACGCGAACTGCCCGCTTCGCGGATACCGCGCCGCACTCCTCGACGACTTGTTGCGCTGGATTCCCGATGGATCGCTCGTTCCCAATCTTCACTTGGCCGTCCTGGCAGCCCGTCGAGGCGTCACGCTGGTCGAGGTTGACGTCAACCACCGTGTTCGCCGCGGCGTCGCCGTCGCCGGAACGATGTTTGCCGGCGGAAGTTCGTGGAACACCCTCTCCCGCCTTGGCAAGTTCTCGTGGCGAGCGTTGCTCGAATCGCGCCGGTTCCGACACGACGTCAACAGCGGTAGGCGACCGGTGGTTGCAGCCCGCCGCGGATGACCGAAGGCGAAATCCACGTCGACGGCCGCGCCGACGAGTGGCGCTGCCCTGTATGTGGCAACAAGGTCTCGCGTCCCCTCTTTCGTCGCGCACGATCCGGTGCCGGCGCAATCGATGCCCAGTCGGTCGTGCCGTCGAGCGATCGATTCGGTGTCACTGCTGCTCCGCCTCGCCGGTGCTCGAGATGCGGACACGGGTCGCTCGCGAGTCACCCGCCCGACGAAGTGTTCGAGGGCGCCTACGCCACCGCACTCGACGAGGTCTCGCTTGGCGAAGAAGACGGCCAAGTGGCCACCGCGACGCGCGACCTCGAAGTCCTGGAGCGCTGGGTTCGGCCAGGACGACTTCTCGATGTGGGTTGCTGGACGGGCTCCTTCCTCGTTGCTGCCGCTCGTCGAGGCTGGACGGCAGAAGGGCTCGAGCCTTCGGCTTGGGCGTGCAAGCGAGCGCGCGCTCGAGGCTGCGACGTTCGAGAGGCGACCCTCGATGCCGTTGACCTTCAGGAAGGTACGTATCAAGCGATCGTCGCGACGGATGTGATCGAGCACCTCATCGATCCGGGTCAAGCGGTCGCCGCGCTGCAAGCCGCGCTGTCGGTGGGAGGAGCCGTCTTTCTCACCGTCCCTGATGCGGGTAGTGGCGTAGCTCGAACGCTCGGGCCGCGGTGGTGGTCGGTGCTGCCGATGCACGTCCAGTACTTCACTCGCGACTCGATGACGATGTTGCTGGAGCGACACGGCCTTGAAGTTGTTTGGATCGCCACCCATCCAAAGGCGTTCTCGGTTGGCTACTACGCCGACCGCTTGTCAGCGTTCTTGCCCGTGGTTGGGCGCGTTGCTCCGATGACGGCGCGCTGGCTGCGTCTTGCTCAGCGCGTTGTTGCGCCCGATCTACGCGATCGCATGGCGGTGATTGCCACGAAGCCGCGGTTCGACGGGTGAGCAGTCATGAGCAGTTGGTGAAGGGGACGAGGTCGGCGGGCAGGGAGAAGACCGAAACAAGTCCGCTCTGCAGGATCTGTCGCGCCGCGGGGTTCTCGCGTGTCCAGGCTGTTTCGGGAGGCGGCCCCTCGCCCGCGAACGTGGGAGACACCACGACGAATCGGTAGTGCCCCGCCTCGAGGTGGCGCCACCAGTCCTGGCAGTCGGTCGTGCGGGTGAAGGAATGATCGGGATGGACGTCGCCGACGAACTGCGCCCCGTTGCTGAGATCGGCTCCGTAGAGCGGGAACTGCTGGAAGAACCCGGTGAAGCCGATGGACGAGTCGTGTATCCCCTGCGCCCACTGGAAGGCGGCAAATGCGGGTTTGGATCTGCCATCCGTTCGCGAGTTGCTGTGGTCGATCTGCGTGCCGCCAACGGCCGCGCCGGCGACGACGAGGGCGACGACGACGATGAGTCCTCGCCGCAACAGGTCGGGTGAGATACGCCGCGCCGTGATCGCGGCCGCGGCGGCGACCACCGCGACCGCGGCGACGAGCGCCGCCGACTGGGCCCGGTAATGAGATGGCCACGCGCCGATTCCCGACTGCTCCACGGCGACCAGCACAGCGAATGCCAGCATCAGCGCCGTTGGTCGCCAGCTGGAGCGCAGCCAGCGCAATGTCGGGAGCATGACAAGTGCGAGTGCCAACGCGGGCGCCGCGTAGCGCGTGTTGGCGACGAACAAGGTTGGCGCACCCGGTGGGCCGAATGCGCCGGTGGGTGTCACGAGATACGCCAGCAGCGACAACGCTGACGCGGCGGCGACCAGCCGCTGCAGCGCAGTCCCTTTCATGAGACCAATCACGATGGTCGCGATTACGGCGAGCACCAGGAAGGGCCATACGGGTCCCCACGCTGTGTTCAGTCCGGGGCGGAACACCTTGCTGACGACGTGGGTGTCGGTTGCGTAGTGCAGGACGGAGAAGCCGAAGTTGTCGACCAACGCCGCCTTCGGTGCTGGAAGCCCGGGGACGTGCAGGCCCGGGACGGGGTTGCCGATTCGAACGAGATTGCGGAGGTACCAGAACCCGCCCCCGACGAGAAGGCCCAGGCTCCACCGAACGGCGCCGCGTGAACGGCGGCCGCGTCCGGCCAACCAGATCACGCCCAAGGTGAGCGCGCCGATCGGAGCCAGCAGCGTCAGTTTCGTGCCGACAGCAAGGCCGGCGGCGAGGGCCGCGACGACGAGAACGCCGTCCGTCCATCGATCGTCTGGCTCCTCGCGCCAACCGAGGACGAGCAGGGCGACTGCGGCCAGCAGCCACGCCACACCAGCGACGTCGTTGGCCGCGTTGCCGGGTTGGCTCGACGCCAGGATGGGCAAAGCCGCGACCACGCTCACCGCGCTCGCCGTGACGGCGCTGACTCCGAACCGGTGGCCGACGCACCAGCCGGCGAGCCATGCCAGCGCCAAGAAGCCGACGTTCAGGTAGGGCGAGAGCGCCGCGGTGTGGGTCGCCAACATGCCGATCCCGTGAAGCAGCTCGGAGTTGGCCGGATGGAACGGGACGATGTCGTCGGGGGCAGTGAAGTGCAGCCTCGTCAGCCACCCTGTCTGTGCGAAGCGAACCGCGAACGGCAGGTGGTAACCCAGGGTGTCGCCGTCCTCGGTGCCGTCGCGCGCCGCGAGGACGCGGGCGACGAACGGGACCGCGACGAGGACCGCGGACAGCATCGCAAGGCCGGCGACGACCGCCTGCGTGCGCGCGGCCGGCGACTGCGGGGACGGTTTCGCCGCCACGGGGGCGCGCCGACCCCAAACCAGCTCGACCGCAGCCGTGATCAGCGACGCGAGCCCAACGGTCCAGTATCGGAACAGGCCGACGGTGCCGAGACCTTCGGAGACGGCAGTGAGGGTGGCGACC
>JBEEGD010000591.1:0-5846 GCA_041166685.1 Acidimicrobiaceae bacterium
ACTCGTGATGGTCGGTAGGGGCGGACAATCGAGGGGAGCAGCACGTGAAAGTCCGTCGTCGCATCGCCGCGGCTGCCGTAGGCGTCGTTCTCGCCGCCTCGAGCGCCATCGGTGTACGAGCCGTCCCCGTGAGCACCACGAGCGGGACGGTGCCCCCAGGCCTCGCTCGTCTGCAGGCCCGCCAGTCGGCGACCGAGGTGGTCGGCATCGCCAAGTTCGCGGACGTTCCCACCGCCACGACGGTGGCTCAGTTGCGGACGCTCGGCCTCCAAGTGCAGGCGATGCAGCATCTGCCCCTGGCGATCGTGAAGGGCTCGGCCGTCGCCATCGAGCAGGCCGTCGCATCCGGCGCGGCCGACGACGTGTATCCCGACGAGCGCGTGCAGTTGCTCGACACGGCGTCGTCGGACGCGATGGGTGCCGCCGCGGTACGCGCCGCGGGCTTCACGGGCAAAGGCGTCACCGTCGCGGTCGTCGACTCGGGCTGCGACGCGACACATCCCGACCTCGCCGACCACGTCGCCCACAACGTGAAGATGATCGGCGGCGAGTACCTCAACCAGCCCCCTGACCCCAACCAGCCCGACGACGGCGCAATGGTCATTCCGGTCGAGCAAAGTCCTTACAACAACAGCGACCTCGGAAGCGGCCACGGCACGCATGTGTCGGGCATCATCGCCGCCGACGGCACCACCAGCCCTGATCACCTCGGCGTCGCTCCGGACGCCACCTTGATCTGCTACTCGATCGGCGAGATCTTGTTCACCACTGCGGTGATCTCGGCTTACGACCACATGCTCGATCAGGAGAACCTGTGGGACATCAAGGTCGTGAACAACTCCTGGGGCAACGCGTTCCGCGGCTTTGATCCGAGCGACCCGGTGAACGTCGCAACCAAGGCCGTCGCCGACAGGGGAGTGGTCGTCGTGTTCGCAGCGGGCAACGCCGGCGGTGAAAACGCTGAGCTGAGCCTGAACCCCTTCTCCCAACCGCCGTGGGTGATCTCCGTCGCGGCGGACAGCGTCGCCAAGGTGCGAGCGGACTTCTCGTCGAACGGCGCCGAGTTCGACAACTCGTTGCCGATCAGCATGCACGTCAATGACCAAGGCGTCGCCCATGCGAAGTTCACCGGCACGCGCATCGGCGTGTACCACCCCGATGTCACTGCGCCCGGCGTGTCGATCTCATCCACCTGCGACACCATCGGCGTCGCGGTTGGCCCATGCCCACCAGGGTCGAACGACACGGCATCGGGCACGAGCATGGCGTCACCGCACGTCGCGGGCGCTGCGGCCGCGCTGCTCAGCGCGAACCCGAACCTCACGCCGACAGAAGTGCGGTGGGCGCTCCAGGCGACGGCCGCCTCGGTGACGAACACCGAGAAGACCGGACCATCTGCCTTCTGGCAGGCGGGATACGGCCACATCGATCTCGCGGCCGCCGTGGATCTCGTCCGGGCTCCGAACTACGCCGAGCGAATCAGGGAACAACAGCGCTCGGCCGACGCCAGGGTCTTCGCGGCCAGTGGCTACCGCGTCGAGCGTTCAGACGTCTGGATGTGGCCTGCGCCCGCAGCGACGCTTGGCGGTTCCGACAGCAAGTCGTTGACGATCGGTGTCCCCGAGGGGACGAAGGCCTTGAAGGTGGCGTTGGGTTATCCGTCGCTCGGCACCGTGTGCTGCAACGGCATGGAGTACGTCGCCACGGTCATCGACGGCGCCGGCAAAACCGTTGGCGTCACGACGGCGAATGCCACCAACGGCTCGTCGTCGTTGTTCGTCGACCTGAGCTCGGTGATCGCGCTCGACTACAGCAAGCCGTGGACCCTCGAGGTATCCGGGACCTACGCACTGTCGGATCCGGACACACTCGACAGCGATTCCGCGCTGGGGCGCATGGTCACGGTGACGCTCGCGCAGCTTCGTTCCCCGTGATCGTGGAGGGTGAGCGAAGCCCACCCTCCACCGGCCAGCGAAGTCAGACGATCCGGCGATAGATCGTCTGGATGGTCGGCAACGCCGCGTTGTAGGCCGTGCTGGCCTCTTTGTCGACGAACTGAGTGAAGCCCGCGTCGGCTGCGATATCCGCTTCTGCCTTCTGGAGCTGGTCAACGGAGTCGTAGAGGCTGATCCACTCGACGCCGCCGTATGGCCCTGTCGATGCGACGCCGAACGAAGTTGGACGACCGGTGATCCTCTTCGCCCGCTGGGCGATTTCGACACCGAGTTCGATGCCGCGTGTCGAGTTGCCCGGCGCCAACGCCGATGCGACTACGGACGCGTACTGCGGCTGTGAGTTTGCGGCGTCCTCATCCGCGAACACCAGCTGCAAGAGCACGTCGTCGATCGGGTCAGCCGAGAGGTACTTCGCGCCCTCCTCAACAAGGGAGATGTAGACGTCGTCAGCCGCCAACTTGGCGTCGGTGGCCTCGAGCACGGAAAGGTGCTCGACCGCGGCCGTCCACACCAGAGTGCCGAGTCCTGGCGAGAACACCGTGGTCCAAAGACTGACGTCCAACTCGCTGATCTGGTTGACCTTCTCGGTGATGTTGGCCGACCACACCATCGAATCCCGAACGTTTCCAGGACCGAGGCGCGCCGAACGTGCAAACAGGTACATGTCGTTCTCCTTGTCTGGGTGCGTGTGGACGCCGGGCCGCGGACGCGGCTCGCCGCCATCAAGGAGGAATGAAATTGGGCCCGCTTCGTTTCCCCCGCCTCACCCTCCACCCGCGCTTTCATCGCGTCCAGTGCGGATATCGGACATATCGCGACGATGCGTTCGCCCGGACGTCAGAGAACGTTCACTTCACCGTCCGAGCCAACGGTCGAGGCGGTCGAAGCCCACGAGGCGTCCCGCGGACACCGCCGCGGTCTCGCGCAGCAACGCCTGGGCGTTGTCGAGCCCGTGGACCGGGCTCGTCGGTGTGGGCGACACGTGCGCGTTCAAGCCGACATCGTGGGCGATCGCGTTGATGCGGTAGGCGTGGAACGGATCGGACACGAGGACGACTTCGTTGATGCCGCGCTGATGAAGAAACCGTGCGGTGGCGGACAACTCGTCGAACGAATCGGTGCTCGTCGTCTCCCGCTCGATGGCGCCGCCGGGTACGCCCTTGCCGGCCAGATAGTTGGCTGACGCCTCGGCCTCGGTGAAGCGATCGCCCGCTTGCTTTCCGCCGGTGACCACGATGAGCGGCGCGAGACCCTCCTTGTAAAGATCGGCGGCGTGATCGAGGCGGGCGCTGAGCACCGCCGACGGACGGCCGTCGAACTGAGCGGCGCCGAGCACGATGATGGCTTGCGCCTTGCGAGCATCGTCCTGGTGAGATGCATGCCACACCTGCACGAACGTGACGACGACGTAGCTGGCGAGCAGCGCGGCAACGACGCCGCCGATCCTGAGAACTCGGCGCCTCACGCCAGCCGCGCCCTGCCCGCCCGCAGCCGCGCCAACGTCTCCTCCCGCCCGAGGTAGGCGAGCAGGTCGAACAACGGAAGACCAACGATGCGTCCGGTGATTGCGACACGAATCGGGCCCTGGAGCTTCGACGCGCTCACGCCGAGCGTTTCGGACAGCGCCACGAATCGAGCATGAAGCTCGTCGCGCTCCCACGGAGCCTCGGAGTACGACGCGATGACCGCGTCGAGTGCTTCCGCGGCCACGGGAACCTTCATGGCCTTGTCCCAGGACTTGGTGTCGTCGACCGGCGCGTGCACCCAGTCAAAGTACTCAGGCAGCTCGTCGAGCACTTTGACGCGCTCCTGGGCGAGAGGTGCGAGCGCGCGCAGCGCCGCCCGCTCGTGCTCGCCCAGGACGAACTCGGAGGCTCGCTCGATGAAATCGGCCGGGTCGAGGCGCCGTATCCACTCACCGTTGATGTGGGTGAGCTTCTTGACGTCGAACAACGCGGGTGCGGCGTTCACGTCCTCGATGCGGAACAGCTCCACCATCTCTTCGATCGGGCGGACCTCGACGCCGTCGGGCGGACCCCAACCGAGCAACGCCAGGTAGTTGCGCATCGCTTCGGGCAAGAAACCGCGAGCCTTGTAGTCGGCGACCGACACGTCGTCGCGCCGTTTGGACAGCTTCTTCCGCTGCTCATTGACCAGAAGCGGAAGGTGTGCGAACACCGGCCGATAGCCGAGACCGAGCGCTTCGCTGAGCAGTAAATACTTCGGCGTTCCGTTCAGATGCTCCTCGCCGCGGAGCACGTGGGTGATCTCCATGTCGGCGTCGTCGACGATGTTGGCCAGCAGGAACGTCGGCGTCCCGTTCGATCGCAACAACACGAAGTCTTCGATCGCATCGTTGTTGAAGGTGATGTCGCCGCGGATGAGATCCGTGAACGTCGTCGCGCCCTCGTCCGGAGCGCGAAAACGCAGCGCCCGACCAGGCCCTGGTCCGAGCCCGCGATCGCGGCAGAAGCCGTCGTAGCCCGGCTTGCCGCCTGCGGCCTTGTTGCGGGCCTGCACTTGTTCGGTGGTGCACTCGCAGTAGTACGCGTCGCCCGAGGCGACGAGCTTCTCGGCCGCGGCGGCATACAACTCGCTGCGATCGGATTGGAAGATCGGTTCGCCGTCCCAACGCAGCCCCAACCACTCAAGCATCTCGAGCATGTTCTCGGTGAGCTCTGGCCGGTTGCGTTCGGTGTCGGTGTCCTCGATGCGCAACACGAACTCGCCGCGCTCCTTGCGCGCAAGCATCCAGTTCGCCAGTGCACTGCTGCCGTGCCCGACGTGCAGGTAGCCGGTCGGCGAAGGCGCGAAGCGGACGCGGATCACCGCGGGTCGCGGCCGAAGAAGGCGAGCATCTTCGATTGGGGATCGGCGTCGTCATCGATCTCGACGCTCGGGCCGAACATGCCGGAGGAACGAATCAGCTCCTCCATCGGGATGGCCGCCTTGTGGGCGCGCTCGACGAGCTCGGGATCGAGGCGCTCATCGGCGCCGACGGCGCGGGCCAAGTCCCAGGTGTGCGCGAGCACATCGGTGGTCATCACGTTGACGAACCGACCGGCAGCCATCTCGCCGCCGTTCGGGACATCGATGACCTTGTCGAGGGCGCCGGGATGCGTCAGCGCCCGCAACGCCGCGTCGCGCGCCGCCCGCCAAGCGCCGGCGATCTCATCGGCTTCGGTGGGCTTGGGCGCCTCAACCTCCTCGCCGAGACGGTGAGCGAGGACCGTGTGGATCTGCGTCACATGGTCGACGACGTCGCGGGCCGTCCAGCCGTCGCACGGGGACGAGCGGGCCCACAAGTCGGGGTCGCCCGCGGCGAAGTCGACGACGGCGTCGAACGCAGCAAGAGCGCGGCGATGTCGTTCGAGGACGCTGGGCTCGTCAGCCATGACCCGTGGGCTGGAGCACGCCGACGTCGAGCAGCGCCCGCCAATCGGCGGCGTAGTCCTCGGCGATCACCGTGTGCAGCTTGCGCAGTCCGTCGTCGCGAACGGCCGCGACGATCAACAGCCGCTCGTCGTAGTGCAGCGGCAACGCCACCTCGTCGAATGCCCGCTTGCGCAGCGCGACGAGCTCGGCCGGTGGCTTCTCGTCGAGGTATCCCCAGATCGTGCATGCCGCAGTGAGGTCGTGGATCACCGGCGCGCGCCCGAGCAGCGAAGCCCGCTTCAGGGCGACGCCAACACAGCCGGCGATGACGTCGTCGACCGCTTCACCGTGCTCGAGATGCAAGCGATCGCGCAGCCGCTTCGCCAGCAGCAGCGCATAGCCCTGGTCGGGCCCGGGATGGCCGAAGTGGGCACCACGCGGGTTCTCTCCCCGGAGGTCGCCCGGGCGAGTGGCGCGCCACGGATCGGGACGGCGGGGCGGCGACTCATACGTGCG
>JBEEGD010000592.1:0-2677 GCA_041166685.1 Acidimicrobiaceae bacterium
GCGACCGACCCGTCGATCAGGAACGTATTGACCGACTGTGGATTGCGATTCTCGAACACCTTTGCCCGGTGTAACTCGGGTAGCACGCCGGCCCGGCGAGCATGCGCGAGCAGGCATGACTCCCATACCGGCAGGAATCGAACGGGCGCCGGGGTTTCGGCCGGAGGCAAGGGGGCGTCGGGCAGGTCGATCAACTCGGCACCGTCCTCGGTTCGGAAACGCCGCAACTCGAGCGTCGGGAGAACGGCGTCGACCGAGCGGATGGGTACCCCCGCCCAGCTGGCGACGGAATCGCGCGTGGCCGGCCCGAACCCACCCAGATAGCTGCGCACGAGGTAGGGGAGATGCCCGCCATCGGCGGCGGGAGGCGGGCCGACCCACCCATCGGCGGCACCGTAGAGATCGGCGCGCCGGCGCGCCCACGTGCCCGACGGCGGTACGCGGACGAGGTCGAGCCACAGACCGACTCCGCCCGCCAGTTCGTCGCCGACCAACGCCTTGATGTCCCGGTACGAAGCCGGCCCCTCGGCCAGGACGGCGCGCAGAGCGGTGGAGGCGGCGGACAGGTCGTCAGCGGTCTGTTTCCCGCGCTGGAGGCGCAACCACCACGCGCGCCGGGCCTCGCGGACGGCCAGGGCGAACGGCCAGTAGTCGCCGGCGGCCACAAGGTGGATCGTGGTTCGCATCAGGGTGGCCTGCACGACGGTGCGATCGCTCAGAGCCGTCTCGAGGTCGGCGCGCTCGAAACGGCCGAGCCTCGACCAGAGCGCCACGTACATGGACGGCGCGTACTGCGCCTGGAGGCCGCCGACGCGTTCGAGGACGGCCGGTATCGCGAGATCGACCCGATCGAGGAGCAGCTGGCGAGCGAGCAGGGCCCGGTTCAGCTCGGCCGTCGTGAGCAGCCGCTCGGTCATCTCGACACGCTACGGCGGCAGATCGCGGCCATCGCGGCGGCGGCAGCGATAGCGTGGTCGGGTGATGTCGAGCCGGAGGACCCGTACCGCCACGTGAGTTCCCCACAGGTCAATGTGATCGTGCCCGGCAATCACCTCATGGTCGGGCTGCTCGGCCAGCGCGACGAGAACCTGCGCCAGATCGAGGCGTCGTTTCCGGGGACCGACATCCTCGTGCGCGGCAACGAGATCTCCATCGCCGGTGACGACGCCGAGGAGGTCGGTCGGCTCTTCGAGGAGCTCGTTGTCGTCCTGCAACAGGGGGGCCCGCTCGACGAGGGACACGTGCGCCGCTCCATCGACATGGTGCGCGCCGCCGAGCGGCCGAGCGAGGTGTTCGCCGATCAGGTGCTGCGCGGAGCCAAGGGTCGTACCGTGCGCCCGAAGACCGCCGGTCAGAAGCGTTACGTCGACGCCATCCGCCAGAACGTCATCACGTTCGCCCTCGGCCCTGCGGGCACCGGCAAGTCGTGGCTGGCCGTCGCCATGGCGGTGCAAGCGCTGCAGGCGAAGCAGGTCAGTCGCATCATTCTCACCCGTCCTGCGGTCGAGGCGGGTGAGCGGCTCGGCTTCCTTCCCGGCGATCTCATGGCCAAGGTCGATCCCTACCTGCGCCCGCTCTACGACGCGCTGTACGACATGCTCGAACCCGAAGGTGTGCAGCGTCTGCTCGAACGTCAGACCGTCGAGGTGGCGCCGCTCGCGTTCATGCGCGGCCGCACGCTCAACAGCAGCTTCATCATCCTCGACGAAGCCCAGAACACGACGCCCGAACAGATGAAGATGTTCCTCACCCGCATCGGCTTCGGCTCGCGCGTGGTAGTCACCGGCGACACGACACAGGTCGACGTCCCCGGCGGTCGCTCCGGACTTTCCGGTCTCGAGCGCGTTCTGGGGTATATCGAAGGGCTGACGTTCATCCACCTCTCGCGTGCCGACGTTGTGCGCCACCGCATCGTCGCCGACATCGTCGCCGCCTACGAGCGCGAAGATGACAGCCGGGAAGACCGCAAGCGTGGCTGACGGATCGAGACCGTCGCTCAACCGGCGAAAACGCATCGGCGGAGACGGCATCCCCGAGGTCTTCGTTGCCGACGAGCAGAATGCGGTGGTCGTCGACGTCGAACGCTGGGCCGCGCTTGCCGAGGCCATTCTCACTACCGAGGGAATCAACGGCAACGCCGAGTTGTCGCTGCTGTTCGTGGACGAAGAGGAGATGTCGACCCTCAACGAGCAGTTCATGGGGGCTCCAGGGCCCACCGACGTGCTGGCGTTTCCCATCGACGCAACCGATGTCGAGGTGCTGTCGGTACCGGCGCTGTCGCGAAGCGGTCCTGACCGCGCTCCCATCGACCGCGGCGATCTGCCTCTCCTCCTCGGCGACGTCGTGATCTGTCCCGTCGTTGCCGAGCGCCAGTTCGCCGATCACGCCGGCACGCTCGACGACGAGTTGGCCTTGCTCATCGTGCACGGGCTCCTGCACGTGCTCGGCCACGATCACACCGAGCAGGCCGACACCGAACGTATGCGCAACCGGGAGCGCGAACTTCTCGAAGCGCACCACTGGGGCGGTCCGGCTCCAGCGGCGTTCCGGCAGGAGCAAGCGTGATCATCGCAGCCCAGTTCGCGGGATCCGAAGCACTGCTGCTGATCGTGGTAGTCGCCCTCATCGCGTATCTGTCGTTTCTCGGTCTGGCCGAGATGGGTCTGTCGCGCGCGAC
>JBEEGD010000593.1:0-3882 GCA_041166685.1 Acidimicrobiaceae bacterium
GCGACATTGGCCTTCGACGATGCACCCGAGCACGTGCGGCGAGTCATCGAACTCGCCGGCCTCACCGAACCGCTGACGTAATCCGTCGGCCCCCGCTCGAATTGACTGCGAGGATGGCGGTGTGCCGACGGCTTCGACGCTTGGTCTGTTCGCGATCGCCGCGCTTGCGCTGCTCGTGATCCCTGGGCCCTCCGTGCTGTACGTCGTCACCCGCAGCGTGGAGCAGGGTCGCCGAGCCGGCCTTGTGTCGGTGCTCGGCCTGCACACCGGCAGCCTGGTTCACATCGCTGCGGCGGCGACCGGCCTGTCCGCGTTGCTCCTGGCATCGGCGACGCTCTTCGACATCGTGAAGCTGGCAGGCGCCGGCTACTTGATCTTCCTCGGCATCACCCGGCTCGTGAAACGAGCGGACCCTGAGCAGCGTCGCGTTGAGCGCGCCTCGCTGCGGCGGGTCTACGGCCAGGGGTTCGTCGTCAACCTGCTGAACCCGAAGACCGCACTGTTCTTTGTTGCGTTCTTCCCGCAGTTCGTCACGTCCGGACGGGGCCCGGTGGCCGTGCAGATCGTCGTGCTCGGCGCGGTGTTCGTCCTGCTCGGCCTCCTCAGCGACTCGACCTACGCGCTGGTGTCAGGAGCGCTCGCCACTCGACTGCGGGCGCGCGCCAGTACTCGCGGCCCGCGGCGCCAGTGGAGCGGCCTGGTGCTCATCGGACTCGGTCTGTTCGCGGCAACCACCCGACGCCCCGCACCCGCGACCTGAGCCGCGATTGCAGCAGCGATTGCAGCGAAACCGGTTGTCAGGTCGAGAGTGGCGGGTGGCGTTCGGGGAGGACGCAGTACGCGCCGTCGCTGAAACCCTGAGCCTTGACGTCGTACGCCCGGTTGAACCGGGCGCGGAAGTTTTCCCATACGATGCCTGTCGTCAGCTCGACCAACTGCTTCTCGCTGAAGTGCTGACGCAGAGCGTCTTGGAGATCGGGGCGGTGAATCACCGGAGTCTCCGTGAGCGACTCGGCATAGTCGAGGACCAACCGCTCGATCGGCGAGAACGCTTCGCTGTCTCGCCAACGATTGAGGTCAGCGAGCTTCGCCTCAGGAATGCCGGCGGCTCTGCTCACGGCAGAGTTGAGGTCCAGTCACCACACACAGCCGATCATTGATGCGGCCCGCATGCCGGCCAGCTCCTTCAACCGAAGGTCGACCGATCGGGCCGAGAGGATGCCGATCTCCATCAGTTGGCGGCCGACGAACGTTCCGGGGTGCTTCGTTGCGAAGCGGTAGGGCGCGAACCACGTCAACATCTTCCGCCGCATCCTCCACCCAACCCGCAGCATTCCTGGCTTCTCCGCGCTCATGGCTCGATGCTAAGGCCGGAGCGGTCGTCGGTTGTAGCCGCCCTCCAGTCACGTCTCAGGAGTTCGCACTCGACCTCGCCGAACTCGGAGCCCTCGATCGGATCCTCGCACTCGAGGTGGAACGTGCGGACGTAGCGCAGGCCGAGTCGCTCCATCACGCGTCGGGACTGCGTGTTCACCGCCATCGTCTGCGCCCAGACTCGACGAGCCCCGACGGTCGTGAAGGCAACTTCGATCAGAGCGCGCGAGGCCTCGGAAGCGAGACCCTTGCCCCAGGCCTCGCGGCGCAGTCGATAGCCGAGCTCGTATTCGGCGTCACCGGACGGGCGAGGTGCGAACCATCCAACGAAGTCGTGGTCCTCGCGGGTGAACGCCACCCATCGGTGGCTGTGCGTCTCCCGCACGATCGTCTCCATCTCCGCGCGCGGTGTGGGCCTTCCGCCTGTGAGATGGCGCATGACTTCAGGATCACCGTCGAGCGCGATCAGATCGTCTACGTCATCCGACGACAACGCTCGCAGCAGCAGCCGCTCGGTCTCGACGCGCTCGATCATCGGGTGAGAGTGTTCCAGCCGGAGTGCGTACGATCGAGCGATGGCCACCGCCTCACCCTCGCAGACTCCCAACCCAGACGCGATGAAGTTCACGCTGGACACCACGCTGCCCGAGTCGTTCAACGCGACGAGTGCAGAAGCCGCCGCCGGTAACTCGTTCGTCGAGGAGGTGTTCGCGGCCGACGGTGTCGTGGCCGTGTTCGGCGTGAACGACTTCGTCACCGTCTCGCGGCGGCCCGGCGCGGACTGGGCGCCGATCGTGGCCGCGGTCGAATCGGCCGCCGCCAAGCATCTCTGAGCCCTCGTCGGGCATGCTCTCGAGGTGCGGCACGCCACCCCCGAAGCGCTCGACCAGCTCGAAGGTCTCTTGGCGACACTGCGAGGCTTGCCGGGCCTGAAGGAGAAGAACCGCGGCACCTTCTACCGCGGGTCCAAGGCGTTTTTGCACTTTCACGAGGATCCCGCGGGCCTGTTCGCGGACGTGCGACTTCGTGAGGACTTCGAGCGCTTCCGCGCATCGACGAAACAAGAACGAGCCGATCTCGTCCGCCGCGTGAAAGCTGCGCTCACGGCAGACGGCGGGCTACGTTCCTAGCCGTCGTAGAAGAACGGATCATGCAGTCCGATCAGCGTGCGCTCGCGCTCGGTGGTCGCTCGCTCGATGGCCTCCGAGGAGAGATGGTTCACCTCGCTCGTCGGGCGGAGCCGCTGGGCGAGATCGCGACGGGCGTAGTGGCATTGCACGAAGTAGCGGCCGGGGTCGTCCGCGCTTGGGGGCAAGCGTCGATGCCATACGTCGGAGGCGAACAGGAGCACGTCGCCCGCGGCGGCGGTGAGGGGCAGGACAGGCGCGCCCTCCCACTCGAGCTCTGGATCATTCATGCGGTCGAGCGGCGGCGACTGCCCGGACGTGTGGCTGCGGGGGATGACCCCGGTCGGTCCCGCTTCGAGCGGACAGTCCTGCAGCATCAAGTGGGTCGCGACGGCGAAGATCGGATAGGGAATCCGTTCGTCCCACGGGACGCCTGCGGGTCGAGGTACGTGCGGGCCACTGTCGATGTGCCAGAGCCGTCCTCCATGCGTGCTCTGGCCGGCCGGTTGGCGCCATGCGGTGTTGGCGATCACGTGGCAGTCCTCACCGAGCAACGGTTCGACAACGTCGAGGATCTCGCGACGAGCGATCGCCCGTTGCACGGTTTCGCTCCGGTTCAGCATCTCGTAGCGGAACGGTTCCCAATGTCCTTCTGGCTTGCCATCGATGCGCTCGTCGGGCGAGTAGTCGTCGAACACGCGATCCACATCGGCGATGAGCTCCGCCACCTCGGCCTCGTTGAACACGGCGCGCAGCGCCACGTATCCCTCGGTCTGCAACTGCTGGCTGGCCTCGGGCCCGGGGGCCCTCGACACCGCCAGATAGCCGGTCCGTCGCGTGATCACGGCGGTTCCCCCATCTCTCGTAACGCAGTGGCCAACGCGGCCCGTAGCTGCCGCGCGGTTGAGGGTGCGAGATGCGCCACCAGACCGGCGCCCGGGTTGCCCGCTTCCTCCACCGTCAACTCGATGCGGAGATCACCACACTCATCGCAGTCGTCGAAGGCGGCCACCGCCCAGGCGATCTGGGTGCGCTCAGGATCGTCGGCCGGGTGATCGTCGCGTCCGTAGTCGGCCAGCTTCTTCATCAGGAGCCCATTCTCGACGCAAGAGGCATCGGAGAGCGATGTCTATTGCGTCGAGTTTGGCGTGAGGTACTCGAAGTGCTGCACTTCGACCATCAACGGCAGCTTGTAGCGCACGTAGAAGTTGTGCAGGTTCAGGTAGCCCTCATAGGACTCGACCTCGCGAGGCACGATGTCGACGTCGGGATCGGCGGCCGCCTTCGCCTGCACCTTCGCGTACAGGTCCTCGAACTCCTCGAGCGTGCCGACCGACATCCCGAAATGATCCAGCCGGGGGCACTTCATCGGGTCGTCCTC
>JBEEGD010000594.1:0-2915 GCA_041166685.1 Acidimicrobiaceae bacterium
CACGGCGCTCAGTAGGTTGCCCGGGCCGTCTGGGCTGGGCAGGTCGGGGTGGCGCATAGCGCCGGTCACGACCACGGGGATGTCTGCCTGGACGAGGAGATCAAGCGCGAACGCCGACTCCTCCAAGGTGTCCGTGCCGTGCGTGACGACGACCCCGTCGTACCCCTCCCCCGCCAGCCGGTCGATCTCCGCCGCCAGCTCGATGAGGTCGGAGAGGCTGACGTCGGTGCTTGGCAGCATCCGGAAGGTGCGGCACTGGAGATCCGCAACGCTCTCGATGCCAGGGATCGCCGCGACGAGTTGCTCCGCCGACAGTTGCGGAACCGCTCCGGTACCCGCCTGGACGGACGACGCGATCGTCCCGCCCATCGCGAGCAGCGCCACCTTGCGTGACGGTTGATGCCGGCGTGACGCGCGCGTGGACATGGCGATCGTCACACCGGCAGGACTGCGGCGAGGTGACGGCCCGATGGCTTCTCGGCGACGATCTCGCCGTCCTCCATGACGAGCTCACCGCGCAGGAAGGTCATCACCGGCGCGCCGCGCACTTTCCGCCCCTCCCAGAGCGAGTAGTCGGTCTTCCCGCGGTACCGGTCGACGCCGAGCGTGACCTCGCGGTCGGGATCCATGACCACGAGGTCGGCGTCAGAGCCGACCGCGATAGCGCCCTTGGTCGGGTACAACCCGTAGCGACGAGCGCTGTTCTCCGACAGCACCTTCGCGAGCGTCAGGAGGTCGAGTCGCCCGTTGTTCACGGCCTCGTGCCACATCAACGGCAGCGTGTCTGCGAACTGGATGTTCACCCCTACGCGGCACTCCCAGAAGTCAGCCCCGGTCTTGAACTGCGAGGAGTAGGTGAGGCTGTCGGTGCCGACCACGGAGATGGTTCCGTCGGCCAGTCCCTTCCAGAGTCGCTCACGGTCGGCCTCGTGCCGAAGCGGCGGCTGAATCTTGGCCTTGCCACCCATGCCCGCGGCATCCATCTCGGCAGCTGTGGTGTTCAGGAAGAGCGCGAGGGTCTCGCCGACCAGGTTCACGCCATCAGCACGCATCCGTTGGATCGTGTCGACGGTCTTCGCAGCACTCACATGCACGGGATACAAGGGCACACCCGCGCGCTGCGCGACGAGCCCGAAGGTGTAGATCTGCAAGCTTTCCGCGAAGTCCGGGCTTGATTCTCCCCAGGCGACAAGCTGATGGTCCTGCGCACCCGTCTCCGCACGCAGCCGATCGACGAGAATGCCCCGCACGTAGGGGTCTTCGGCGTGGATGGCGGCAAAGACTGGGCTGCCCGCCTTCGCCAGCGCCTCGCCGGCTTCGAAGAACATGTCCGGCGTGATGCCTGAGGGATCGATGCCGAAACCCTCGGCCTGTGCACCGATGTAGCCAGTGAAGAATTTGAAGGAAACACCGCCGCGGGCGACGACCTGCGGAATCTCCTCGATCTGATGGCGGCCGCCTACGACGGTCGTGAACTTGTAGTCGCAGGAGGACTTGCCGTCAGCTGCAGCCACCGCACGGTCGAACAAGGACGTCAGCGAGTCGCGGCCGGTCATCGTCGTCGTCGCGATCGTCGTGACGCCGCCGATCAGGCAGTCCTTGCTGTTGTGGCGGAAGTCCTCAGCCATCGTGTCGTCGCCGATGTCGTCACCGAAGCCGAAGTGCACGTGCGGATCCATCAGACCGGGCAGCACGGTCCGCCCGTCAAGATCGATGTCCCGGTGAGCGTCACCAAGGGTTGAGGAATCGCCGACCTGCACGATCCGACCGTGGTCGACGGCAACTCCGCCGTTGATCGGACCGGTCGGCGTGACCACCACGCCGTTCCTCAGAACCAGATCGTGCGCCATCGACGAGCACCTCCATGCGAAGTCGTTGACCGGGACCGTCGGCCGGCGGCTCGGACGATGTGCAGGACGTTATTGATTAGAGTCCTAATCGTCAAGGACTTGACGTTTTTAACCGTCGCGCGGTCGACCTGATGCGGTGATGACAGCGCAAGCCCGTGGGCTGACGACTCCGCTACCTAGGCAGCGAGATGCTCTTCTTTGCCAGGGCGAGCAATGTTGCGCAGTCCGTCAACGCTGCAGATCCCCCAGCAGGGATCCGGCGTCGTCGTAGATGCGACTGCGCACTCGCTCGATCTCGCCGCGCATCGGCAGATCGTTGAAGCTGCCCATCCCGCCGTAGGCGCGGAGCAGGTGCGACAGGCCGTTCCCGTCATGGGCAAGGATCTGCCGGCGCGACTCTCCGAGCCACGTGGCCCAGTGTGACTCGTCCCGGTCGTCGAGCCATTGCAGCATCGTCTCGAGATCATCGACGAGCCTGTTGTAACGCGCATCAGCCTCGCGTTCGTGCACGGGCTGAGGCTACGCACGCGGCCAGTGTCGGGCTAACCACTCGCCTAGCGAATCGTGAGAGAGACCGTCCCGGTCGTCGGGATCGACGGAGAGGAGCCGCACACGCCCAACTCGACGAAGACCTCGACCGGCTGCCCAGGGTGCAGCAGCCGGACCGCGCGGGGTGTCGCAGAGCAGTACTCGCCAAGTGAGGTGTCGGAACTGGCGTTACGCGAGTCGCCCTGGGCGAGCTCGAACGCGACCGGGAGCCCGCGGCTGTCGGTCACCCGGACGCTCACGGTTCGGTCCCTGCGCGAGGTGCTCGTCGCGACGTACCCCAGGTGTTGGCCCTGCACATCGGTCGACCCGGTCACGACGCCTTGGATATTGCTGCCGCCTTGGTAGGGCAGCGAGACCACACGGGCGGTGGTCTTCGCCATGGCGGGCGCCGCGACAGCAAGACAGGTGGCCGTGACGGCCAAGGCGAATCCAGCCGATCGGTGCATGTCAGACCTTCCCTCTCGCTCAACCCTCAGTACGCGCCCTGGCGGCGGGCGTAACAGGGGCTGGCTCGAC